>JASLJO010000124.1 GCA_030152505.1 Solirubrobacterales bacterium
GATTCGCCTCGAGCAGCTCGAGGCGGCGCGGATCCTCGAACGCCGCCTCGTCCACGGCCGGCCGCCCCACAGCGAGTACGTCCTCACTCGCCACGGCCGGCGCCTTGCCGCGGCGGTGACGGACCTGCTCGAGGACCACGCGGAGGGACGCAGTCGATAGTTGACGTTCTCCAACTCTGGTACTAGCGTGTGTACGGGAGGTTGTGGATGTCGACAGGGGAGTCTCCGTCAGGGTCTCATAGCTCCGGACCGCCCATGCCCCGGCTCGGTGCTCGGTGAGCCGCTTGGCGGATGGCCACACAGACCTGGCCTCGGGGTTCCGATCCGAGCTCGTGATTCGCCTGCGCGAGCGGTTGCCGGAGATCGAAGACGCGATCTTCGCTCGGGCTCGCACGCTTTCGGAGCCGGTGGTCGAAGAAGATCCCGAGTACGTGGCGGGGCTGCGGGCTACGGTTGGCGAAGCGCTGGAATTCGCCCTCGCCCACATCGAGATGGGGGAGGAGTGGATGGGTCCGATTCCGCTGGCGGCGGCGGAGCAGGCCCGCCGCTCGGCTCGTGCCGGCGTGAGGCTCGACACGGTTCTGCGCCGCTACGCGGCGGGCGACAGGCTGCTCGGCGACTTCATCATGGACGAAGCGGATCGCTTCCCAAGCCAGGCCCTGCGCCAGGTGCTGCGCACCCACGGTCCACAGGTGGACCGGCTGATGGCCGCCGTGGCCACCGAGTACATGGACGAGGTTGCGCGCATGAAGCGTTCGCCGACCCAGCGCCTGGCCGAACGCGTGCAGCGCCTCGTTGCCGGTGAGAGCCCCGGTGACATCGGTGGCCTCGAATACACCTTCGAGGCCTGGCACCTGGGCATGATCGTCAAAGGCAGCAAAGCGGAGGTATGTGCGAGGGCGTTGGCAGCGGGCCTCGACTGTCAGGTCCTGGTCGTGCCGCGAGGGGACGACATCGTCTGGGCTTGGCTGGGCGCACGCCGGCCCCTGGCGATTCCAGATCTCGAGCGGTTGCTCTCCGAGGGTGTCGCCGGCGACGCGACGCTGGCGGTGGGCGAGCCGCGCAGTGGCCTCGACGGCTGGCGCCTCACCCACCGCGAGGCGCAGGCCGCGCAGGAGGTGATGCTGCGCAAACCGCGGCGGATCACCCGTGCCCGCGACGTGATCCTGGTCGCCGCGGTACTGCGTGACGACGCTCTCGCCAAGTCGCTCTTCGAGACCTACCTGGCGCCGCTCGAGGGTCACGGCGACTCGGCGCCGGTCCTGCGCGAAACGCTGCGTGCGTATTTCTCCGCCGGGCTCAACGCGGCCACAGCCGCCGCGGCGCTCGCGGTCGATCGCCACACCGTCCAACGCCGCCTGCGCAAAGTCGAGGAGGCGCTGGGCCGCCTGCTTCCGGACTGCCACGCCGAGCTGGTGGTGGCGCTGGGCCTGGAGGAACTCGAAGCGAAGTCCGAGGACGCCGTGAGCGGGCAGTCTGCCGAGGCCTGAGCGGCCTCCGCACGATCAGCGCGACATCATGGCCTAGCGGAGCCTGCGCCGCGCGCCATATTGGGGTATCGAGGGTGTAACCCTCGGTGATAAACATGGGTGCCCCTGGGAGGGAGGCTGCATATAAGTGACCCTCAGGGGGCGACGCGCAAAGCGGTCGCACACCCTCAAACCAATTGCTCAACGATGCCTATGACCGGGTTGCCCAATGCCGTACAGACACGCTCGCTTCACCTCCCTTCGGGCGATGGAGAGCGGGCGCCCGTGGCGGCGGTGGGGCCGAGGGCGAGACGGTCGTCCGGCACCCTCTCGAAGATCGCCTGGGTGCCGCAGCGCGACCTGGGCCACTCGGACTGGCTGGCGACCGGGCGCCGGCTGGGGGCCATCGGTCGTTGCAGCCAGTGGTGGATCGGCGATTGGGTGCGCTACGGAACTGCCAGGTGGGGGGAGAAGTACGCCGAGGCGGCGCGTGTGACCGGCTACGACGTCGCCAGCTTGAGGAACATGGCCTGGGTGGCATCTCGATTCGATTTGTCACTACGTAATGACAAATTGACCTGGAGCCACCATGTTCTCCTGGCCCCGCTCGACGCCGACCAGCAAAGCGTCTGGTTGCAGCGCGCGAGCGAGGAGCGGCTCTCGGTTGCCGACCTGAGGCTCGAGCTTCGCGCCCTGCGCGACGGCGCCGACAGGTCGCCACGCAAGACGAGCGCTGAGGTGAGAGACGGCGATGGCGAGCTCGAGGTATGCCCGCACTGCGGGCATTCGCTGCGCGCCGCTTGAGATTCGTTTTCAAACCGAGACGACATGGCCCAGGGCGGGCAGGGGTGGGGATATGAGCAGCACAACGGGGATCGCAGGAGCCTCGAGAGCCGATTCGGTCGAGACGCACACTCCGCTCGAGCGACTCGAGCTGCTCTGCGACGACGGCTCGCTGGATGTGATCCGCTCATCGGTGATGTCGAGCCGGATCGGCGGCCTTGCGCAACCCGGCGATGGGGTCGTCGCTGCGCTCGGTCGCGTCGACGGCCGCCCGGTCGCCTGCTACGCGCAGGACGCCAGGTTCCTCGGCGGCTCGCTCGGGGAGGCCCAGGCGGAGACGATCGGCAGGCTGCTGCGACTCGCCGGACGCTCGCAGCTACCCGTGGTGAGCGTCATCGAGTCGGGCGGGGCCCGGATGCAGGAGGGGACGGCGGCGCTCCACGGCTATGGCCGGATCTTCCGGCAGAACGTGCGGCTCTCAGGGCGGGTGCCGCAGATATCGGTTGTCGCCGGACTGGCCGCCGGGGGCGGTTGCTACTCGCCGGCCTTGACTGACTTCGTCGTGATGACCGAGGACGCGGCGATGTTCCTCACCGGCCCGGCGGTGGTCCGCGACGTGGCCGGGGAGGAGATCAGTGCCCACGGGCTCGGCGGCCGCCGGGTGCACGAGCGCAATGGCGTCTGCGACTTCGTCGTCCCGGACGAGCGGGCGGCGCTCGAGCTGGCGCGCAGGGTGCTGGGCTACCTGCCCCGGCATGCCGGCGGAGAGCTGCCCCTGGTCGCGCCGGTGGAGCCGCCGCCGGTCGATCCGGGGGAGCGCGTGCCGCGCTTGCCGCGCCGCGTCTACGACGTGCGCGCTGTAGGCGAGGCGATCGTCGACGCCGGCTCGCTGCTCGAGGTCGCACCGCGCTGGGCGCCCAACGTGGTCACGGCGTTCGCCCGGATCGAGGGCCGGCCGGTGGGCCTGGTCGCCAGCCAACCGCGCTATCGCGGTGGCGTGCTGGACGCCGAGTCCTCGCAGAAGGCGGCGCGCTTCGTCTCCAGCTGCGACGCCTTCGGGCTGTCGTTGCTGGTGCTGGTCGACACACCCGGCTTCATGCCCGGTGTGCGGCAGGAGCAAGCCGGGGTGATCCGATTTGGCGCCGGGTTGGTGCGCGCTTTCGCCGCGGCGACCGTGCCGCGGATCACGGTCGTGCTGCGCAAGGCGTTCGGCGGGGCTTTCATCGCGATGAACTCGCGTGGCCTGGGGGCCGACCTCGTCTTTGCCTGGCCGGGGGCGGAGATCGGCGTGATGGGAGCCCACCCGGCGACGGGAATCGTCCACCGGCGCGAGCTGGCGGCGGCGTCCGATCCCGATGCTCGGCAGCATGCCCTCGCGGTCGCCTATGCCGAGGAGCACCTCGGCGCCGACGTCGCCGCCGCGGACGGCTTCGTCGACGAGGTAATCGAGTCGCATGAGACGCGCGCCCGCGTGGCCGGGGCGTTGGCGGCGATGGCGGGTTGCGATCGATGAGGGCCGCGCACCGGGCTCAGCCCCGGCGGATGCTATTCGCGGTCAGCGACCTGCACGTCGACCACCCCGAGAACCGCGACGTCGTCGACGGCCTGCGCCCGCAGGGCGAGGAGGACTGGCTGATCGTCTGCGGCGACGTCGCCGACACGCCCGGCCAGGTCGAGTGGGCGCTGAAGATCCTGCGCGAACGCTTCGAGCGGGTGATCTGGACTCCCGGCAACCATGAGCTGCTGGCCCACCGCGACGACCCCCCCGATCTGCGGGGCGAGCGGCGCTACCTCCATCTCGTCGAGCGCTGCCGGCGGATCGGCGTAACCACGCCTGAGGATCCGTTTCCGATCTGGGACGGCGAGGGCGGCCCGGCTCAGATCGCGCCGCTGTTCCTTCTCTACGACTACAGCTTTGGCCGCAACGTCGGCACGACACGGGAGGAGGCGCTGCAGCGCGCCTACGACAGGGGCGTCGTCTGCGTCGACGAGTTTCTCCTCCATCCCGACCCGTATCCAAGCCGGCAGGACTGGTGCCGGGCGCGGGTGAAGGAGGCCGAGCGTCGCCTGGCGACCAGCGACCCGAGCCTGCCGATGGTCCTGATCAACCACTTTCCGCTGCTCGATGCCCCCACGCGGGTGCTGCGATATCCGGAGTTCGCCCAGTGGTGCGGCACGGTGCGAACGGCGGACTGGCACAGGCGCTTCCGCGCCGCGGCCGTGGTCTATGGGCATCTGCACATCCCGCGCACGACCTGGCATGACGGGGTGCGCTTCGAGGAGGTCTCGCTGGGCTATCCGCGTGAGCGCCGTTATCGCCGTGACCGGCAGTACGCACCGCGGCGCATCCTGCCCGGCGGGCGGAATGCTTGAGCGGATCCTGCCGGCCGACGCGGTGGTGCGGGCGACGCGCGGGGACCTCGACACGGCGCTCTATCCGGAGGAGGAGGTGTTGGTCGAGCGCGCGGTCGAGAAACGCAGGCGCGAGTTCGCCACGGCCCGCGCCTGCGCGCGTGACGCCCTCACTGAGCTCGGCGAGCCGCGCCGGCCGATTCTCACCGGGCCCAAGGGCGAGCCGCTCTGGCCCGAAGGGATCGTCGGCAGCATCACCCACTGCGACGGCTACCGCGCCTGCGCCGTCGCCCGCTCTTCGCAGTTGACGACCCTCGGCGTCGATGCGGAGCAGAACCTGCCGCTGCCGGAGGGGGTGCTCGGCGACATCGCCCTGCCGGAGGAGCGGGAGCTGCTGCGCGAGCTCGCCCGCCACGCGCCCGCCACCCATTGGGACAGGCTGCTCTTCAGCATCAAGGAGTCGATCTACAAGGCCTGGTTCCCGCTGGCCGGACGCTGGCTCGGGTTTGAAGACGCGATGGTGGCGATCGATCCGCGCGAGGGGAGCTTCAACGCCCGGCTGCTGGTGCCGGGCCCCGTGCTCAACGGGAGCGAGCTGCGCCGCTTCAGCGGTCGCTGGCTGGCGGCCGACGGCCTGCTCATGGCCGCGATCGCCATGACCGCCTAGCGCTTTTTGCCTTTTACACACAGGACTGTTTATCTCTCTTTTGTTTCGTAGGTCCAGGGAAATTTAGGGAGAGATTTGACGGTTGTAGGGGATCCTCGGGTCGCGGTCGTAGGCGTCGCGTGTCGCCTTCCCCGCGCATTCGACAAAGAGGCCTTCTGGGAGCTGCTCGCCGGCGGCAGGCACGCCATCGGCGAAACCCCGGCCGAGCGTCTTCCGATCGATGGACACGGCGATCCACTGGCCGATGAGCCGGGCATGCGCTTCGGCGCGTTCCTCGACGAAGTCGACCGCTTCGATGCGGCCTTCTTCGGCATCTCCCCACGCGAGGCCGCGGCAATGGATCCGCAGCAGCGACTGGCCCTCGAGCTCGCATGGGAGGCGATGGAGGACGCGCGGATCATGCCGGGCGCCATCCGTGGCGAGCGGGCCGGGGTCTTCCTTGGCGCAATAGCCGGTGACTACTCATATCTCACTTATCGAAGCGGGTCGGATGCGATCGATCGCCACACCCTGACCGGGTTGCATCGCGGGATCATTGCCAACCGGGTTTCCTACACGCTCGGCCTGACCGGCCCGAGCCTGACTGTCGATGCGGCGCAGTCCTCGTCGCTGGTCGCGGTCCAACTGGCCTGCGAGTCGCTGTGGAAGGGCGAGGCCAGGCTGGCGCTCGCGGGTGGTGTCCACCTGAACCTCGACCCCGGCGCTGCCCTCGGTGCCGCAAGGTTCGGCGGGCTCTCGCCGGACGGGCGCTGCTTCACCTTCGACTCGCGCGCCAACGGCTACGCCAGGGGGGAGGGGGGCGGAGTCGTCGCGCTCAGGCCGCTCGCCGCGGCGCTGGCGGACGGCGATCGGATCCACTGCGTGATCCGCGGCGGAGCGGTCAACAACGACGGTCCGAGCGAGGGCCTCACCGTGCCGAGCCAGGCTGCACAGGAGAGCGTCATCCACGCTGCCTACGAGTGCGCGGGGATGGATCGGTCGGAGGTCCAATACGTGGAGTTGCACGGCACCGGCACGCCGGTGGGGGACCCGATCGAGGCCGCCGCCCTCGGGGCCGCACTGGGCCGGGGCAGGCCCGCAGACGATCCGCTGCCGGTGGGCTCGGCGAAGACCAATGTCGGCCACCTGGAGGGCGCTGCCGGCATCGTCGGGTTGATCAAGGCGTTGCTGGCGATCGAGCGGCGTCAGATCCCCGCCAGCCTCAACTTCCGCGAGCCCAATCCCGAGATCCCGCTCGCCGAGCTGGGCATTCGCGTACAGGACGGCCTCGGTGCCTGGCCGCATGGCGATCGACCGCTCGTTGCCGGCGTCAGCTCGTTCGGGGTGGGTGGGACGAACTGTCACCTGGTGCTCGAGGAGCCGCCGGCCTCGCGGCGGAGCCCAGACGCCGCTGGGCGGGACGGAGACGCCGGTCCGGGGGCGACCCGTCCTCAGCCTGGTCCTACCCTGCTACCGGTCTCGGCCAAAACCGCCCCGGCGCTGGCCGCGGCCGCCGCGCGCCTCGCCTCCCATCTGCGGGCGCGGCCCGAGCTCGATCTAGACGACGTCGCCTACTCGCTGGCAACCACCCGCAAGAGCTTCGCGCAGCGGGCGGTGGTGCTGGGATCGGACCGAGAGCGGCTGCTCTCCTCTCTCGAGGCCCTGGCTGAGGGCGAAGCCGACGCGCGAACGGCCCGTAGCCGCGCTCGGCCGGCGCAGGACCCGGTTTTCCTCTTCCCTGGCCAGGGAGGCCAGGCGGCGGGAATCGCAACGGGCCTGATCGACTCCTCGCCCGCCTTTGCCTCCCACATCGCCGCCTGCGAGCGGGCGCTGGCCCCGCACGTCGATTGGTCGCTGGCCGAGATCCTCAGGGACGGCAGGGCCAGGTGGCTCGAGCGTCTCGACATGGTCCAGCCCGTCCTCTTCGCGGTGATGGTCGGCCTGGCGAAGCTCTGGCGCGAATGCGGCGTTCAGCCCGTGGCCCTGGCCGGCCACTCGCAGGGGGAGATCGCCGCCGCCCACATCGCCGGTGCCCTCTCGCTTGAGGATGCGACGCTCGTGATCGCCAAGCGAGCTCAGGCGATGGCGAAGATCGCCGGGCGGGGAGGCATGCTCGCGGTGTCGCTCCCCGTCGAGGAGCTCGACCGCTACACAGGGCGCTTGGGGGAGCGGGTGTCCCTTGCCGCGATCAACGGACCGGCGAACCTTGTCCTCTCGGGGGACCCCGAGGCGCTGGCTGAGGTCGAGGCGGCATGTGAGCAAGACGACGTCAAGGCGCGGGCGATCGCGGTCGACTACGCCGCCCACTCGGCCCAGATCGAGGCGCTGGAAGATGAGCTGCTCGAGGCGTTCGAGCCGATCTCTCCGCAGAGCACCGAGGTCCTGCTGCACTCCACCGTCACGGGCGAGCCAGTCGAGGGAACCGAGCTCGGTCCCGCGTACTGGTACCGCAATTTGCGCCAGACGGTCCTGCTCGAGCCCGTCATGCGCTCGCTCCTGGATTCGGGCCGGCGAGCCTTCATCGAGATTGGCCCCCACCCGGTGCTCGCCTTCGGCGTGCGGGAGACGATCGAGACTGCGCTGGAGGATCCAAGCGAGGCTGTATTGCTTTCGACTCTGCGCCGCGATGCCGACGAGGCACAGCGCTTCGCCCTCGCCCTCGCCGAAGCGCATTGCGCCGGTGTGGAGCTCGACTGGGAGGCCCCTTTCGCCGGCAGCGGCGCGAGGACGGTCGACCTGCCGACCTATCCGTTCCAGCGCAAGCGACACTGGATCAGGCAGGGCTCCGGCCGGGGTGAGTGGAGTCAAGCGGGCGAGCGCTGGGGCTCCGACAGGAGGGTCCTGATCGTGGGAAGCAGTCTGCCCGACCCAGATGCCGCTCGCCGCCTTGCCGATCGCGGGGCGCGAAGCCTGGTCCTTGCCGTCTCCCGAGAGCCTGAGGTCGAGGAGGTGGTGGAGCTGGAAGTGGAGCTCGCCGAGGTCGGCTGCACCCTGTCGATCGTCGTCTGCGACGTCGACGATCGGGAGCAGGTCGAGGCCCTGCTGGCCAACTTGCCCGAGGAGTACTCGTTCGACTCCGCACCGGGAGAGGTAAGGGCGGAAGACGGAACGCTTGCGGCGAGATTGGCCGGGGCCGCCGAGGAGGATCGCGCGGGGATCGCGCTGGCCCTCGTCCGCAACGAGGTGGCAAGGGTGCTCGGGCACGACTCCGCCGAGGCGATCGAGCCGGATTGGGCGTTCGAGGAGCTCGGCTTCGACTCGGTTGCCGCGGTCGAGCTGCGCGAGCGTCTGCAGAATGCCGCCGGATTGAGCCTGCCGGCGACGGTGGTCTTCAATCATCCGACCGCGCGGCGATTGGCCGAGCGCCTGTTGGCAGAGGTCCTCGGCGGCCCCGATGCAGCGCCCGTTGCGGTGCGCGCTCAGGCCAGCGATGAGCCGGTCGCCATCGTCGGCATGGCGTGCCGCTTTCCGGGAGCGGCGAGCACGCCTGAGCAGCTATGGCAGGTCGCCGCCGGCGACCATGACGCGATCGTCGGTTTCCCGGAGGATCGCGGCTGGGACCTGGAGCGCCTCTACGACCGCGATCCGGATCGTCCCGACACCTCCTATGCACGCGAGGGTGGCTTCCTCGCCGAGGTGGCCGACTTCGACGCTGGCTTCTTCGGCATCGCCCCGCGCGAGGCGCTGGCGATGGACCCCCAGCAGCGGCTGCTGCTCGAATCCTCCTGGGAGGCACTGGAGCGGGCAGGCCTCGACCCGGCAGAGCTGGGCACCAGTCCGATCGGTGTCTACGTCGGCGTCAGCTCGCAGGACTACACCGCTGGAGTGGGGGGCCCCGAGGGAGCGCTCGGGGGCTACCGCCTCACCGGCAGCTCGAGCAGCGTTCTTTCCGGCCGCGTCGCCTACGCCCTAGGCCTCGAGGGCCCGGCGATCACCATCGACACCGCCTGCTCCTCCTCATTGGTGGCGATGCACCTGGCCTCTCAGGCCCTGCACGGCGGGGAGTGCACGCTGGCGCTGGCCGGCGGAGTGACGGTGCTCTCGAGCCCAGGCATGTTCACCGAGTTCTCCCGCCAGCGCGGCCTCGCCCCCGACGGTCGCTGCAAGTCCTTCGCCGAGGCGGCAGACGGAGTCGCCTGGGGCGAGGGAGTCGGCGTCCTCGTCTTGGAGCGCCTCTCCGACGCCGAGCGAGCGGGCCACGAGGTCCTCGCCCTGATCAAGGGCTCAGCCGTAAACCAGGATGGCGCCTCCAACGGACTCACCGCCCCCAACGGCCCCTCCCAGGAGCGGGTGATCAGACAGGCGCTTGCAAACGCGAGGCTCGAGCCCAAGGACATCGACGCGGTGGAGGCCCATGGCACCGGCACCACCCTCGGGGACCCGATCGAGGCAGGCGCCCTCTTGGCCACCTACGGTCAGGAC
>JASLJO010000254.1 GCA_030152505.1 Solirubrobacterales bacterium
GGGCGCACCGGCCGAGAGCGAGGCGATTTCCGAGGTCATCGGCCGAACGCGTGAGATTCCCAGCGCATCGGCGACCCGGTGCGCCGCACGCCCCTCGCCCTGTTCGAACATGACAACGCTTTCAGAGAAGCTCGCGCGACTGTTGCTGACCGCACCGAGCTGGAAGCCGTGCTGCTCGACCATGTTGCCGTAGGTTCCCGCCAGGCCGTCGACCGCGGTGCCGTTGAGCACGGTCACCTCGATTTCGCCCGGCGAAAGCGACTTGGAAGCGTGCTTGCCGGCCTTGCCCCCGCCACCGCCATCGTCGCCGCTCTGTGTCACCGCGTAGGCGACGCCGCCGCCGATCAGGATCAGGACGACGAAGAGGCCGACGAGATAGCGGGGATCGCCGAGTCGCTCCCCGAAGCCCCCGGCGCGGCTGCCGTCGCGGGAGAAGCGCTCGCGCAGGCGCTCGCGGCGGGTCAGCTCCGGCAGGCCGGCCTCGCGGCGCTCGCGGCGGTGCTCGCGCAGCTCGGCGGCGCGCTTCTCGGCTTCACGCGCCTCTTCCAGCTTGCGCATCTCCTCGGCCCGCTCCGCCGCGGCGGCCGAGGTCGAGTCCTTGCGCTCCGCGTCGCGCTCCGGCGCCGAGCCGGCCCACTCGCGCAGGCGGCGGATGTCACGGCCCTGCGCAAAGGAGAGCAGGGCGAGCACGGCCAACCCCAGGAAGGCGACCAGGCCCGCGTAGGCACCGATTTCTTTGATCAGCTCCAAGTGGCTGCGAGAGGCTATCCGGCGCGGAGGCGCGATGTAATCCGCATCAGGCCTCTCGACCGACCGCCGCCGTGTCCCCACCGGGGCTGGTGATGAGGGTCACGACCCGTTCGGCGAGGTTGGCCTCGTCCCCGGCCATGACCAGGTGCTCGAGCGAGTTCAGCGTCGACTCGACCCACTGCGGGTCGAGCGGTGCCTCGCGCACCGCTCGGTGGATGCGCTTGGCGGCCGTCGGATGCAGCTCCTCCCCCCGGCCGAAAAGCTCCTCGTGCAGCTTCTCCCCCGGTCGCGGCTGGGTGAACTCGACGGCGATCTCGGCCCCCGGCTCATAGCCAGCCAGCCGAATCATGTTGTTGGCAAGGTCGACGATCTTCACCGGCTCCCCCATATCGAGGACGAAGACCTCGCCCCTGCCGGCGCCGATGTCGCCGGCGCGGATCACCAGCTGCACCGCCTCGGGGATCGTCATGAAGTAGCGGGTCATCTCCGGGTGGGTGACGGTGACCGGGCCGCCGCGCTCGATCTGGCCGCGGAAGATCGGCACGACGCTGCCGGAGGAGGCGAGCACGTTGCCGAAGCGGACGCTGGCGAAGCGCGTCCCGGGATGCTTATGCCCGGCGGTCTCGACGATCCACTCGGCCATCGCCTTGGAGGCGCCCATCACCGTCTGCGGGTTGCACGCCTTGTCCGTGGAGATGATGACGAAGCGCTCGACCTTCGAGGCGGCGGCCGTCTCGGCGGTGATCCGCGTCGCGAACGCGTTGTTGCGGACGGCCTCGAGGGGATTGGCCTCCATCAGCGGCACATGCTTGTAGGCGGCGGCGTGGAAGACGACGCTCGGCTTGAAGCGCTGCATCGTCTCGAGCATCCGGTGCGGCTCCTTGCAATCGGCGAGCACCGACTCGACGCTCGTGAAGTGCCGCTCCTCGACCATCTCGCGCTCGATCGCGAAGAGGTTGTCCTCGGCGTGATCGAGCATCACCAGCAGGCGCGGGCCGACCCGGGCGATCTGCCGGCAGAGCTCGGCGCCGATCGACCCGCCCGCGCCGGTGACGAGGACGATGCGGTCGTGAAGGGAGGCGCCGACCCGGTCGAGCTCGACCACCACCGGGTCCCGCCCCAGCACGTCCTCGACCTGGACGTCGCGAAGCTGCTTGTTGAGCTGGACGCCCCCGCGCAGGAGCTCGAAGACGGTCGGCAGGGTGCGGACCCGGATCTCCCGCTCGCGGCAGGCGGCGACGATCGTCCCGCGCAGCGTGCCGGGCGCCGAGGGGATCGCGATCACGACTTCGTCGGGCTCCGCCTCGTCGAGGATCGTCTCGATCTGCTTGGTCGACCCCAGCACCTTGAGGCCGAGCATCCGCATGCCGCGCTTGCGGGGGTCGTCGTCGACGAAGCCGATCGCGGTCGCCCCGAGCCGCGGGTTGAGCTGCAGCTCGCGGACGACCATCTGGCCGCCGGACCCGGCGCCGACGACCAGCACCTCGTGCTTGGGGAGGCGCTCGCCGCGCGAGGGCCGCTCGACGATCAGCCGCACCGCGAGCCTCGCGCCCGTGATCAGCAGCAGCGTCAGGATGAAGTCCATCACCGCGACCGAGCGGGGAAGGTTGTGGGCGAACGGCCGCAGCACGGTGAAGGCGACGACGAGGATCGCGCTCGCCACGGTGACCGCGCGGACGATCAGCAGGAAGTCGCGGCCGCTCACGTAGCGCCACCACTTCTGGTAGAGGCCGAAGGCGGCGAAGACGACGATCTTGCCGACGACGACGAAGCCCACCGCCTGCGCGAAGAGGACGTCGTAGCGGTGCGGCACGCCGCGCGAATCGAGGAAGCGCAGCCGGAACGCCAGGAAGAAGGCAAGCGCGACGAGAGCCGCGTCGGCGACTACCTGGAGGACCCGGTTGCGGTAGACGGGGTGGTTCAACCGGCTCATGGGACGGGGTCAGTTTAGGGCCAGATGGCGGAGGTCGGGGGTCGTCGTCGACGAAGCCGATCGCGGTCGCCCCGAGCCGCGGGTTGGGCTGCAGCTCGCGGACGACCATCTGGCCGCCCGAGCCGGCGCCGACGACCAGCACCTCGTTCTTGGGGATGCGGTCGCCGCGCGAAGGACGCTCGACGATCAGCCGCACCGCCAGCCTGGCGCCGGCGATCAGCAACAGGGTGAGCATGAAGTCCATCACCGCGACCGAGCGCGGCAGGGTGTGGGCGAACGGCCGCAGGACCGTGAAGGCGACGACCAGGATCGCGCTGGAGACGGCGACGGCGCGGACGATGAGGACGAAGTCGCGGCCGGTGACGTAGCGCCACCACTTCTGGTAGAGGCCGTGGAGGGCGAAGATCGTCACCTTCCCGACGACGACGAAGCCGACCGCCTGCGCGAAGAGAACTTCGTAGCGGTGCGGGAGGCCTCCCTTGTCGAGAAAACGCAGCCGGAAC
>JASLJO010000273.1 GCA_030152505.1 Solirubrobacterales bacterium
CGGAAGATCGACGTGCCCTTCGGGGTCAAAACGCTGGAGACCGTTCGCGGCGCCGGCTACCGACTGCGAAAGGACGGAGGACGCTGAGCCGCCTCTCGATCCGGTTGCGGGTCACGCTCGTCTTCGCCGGGGTGATGGCCGTGGTCCTCGGCGCCGTCGGTGTCTTCGTCTACCTGCGGTTCTCCTCTGAGCTCGACGCGACGATCAACGCCGGTCTGCGCTCCCGGGCAAGCGACGTCGTCGCGCTCGTCAGGGAGGCTGACTCCGGCCTGCGGGAGGGTCGCCAGAGTCTCGTTGGCCGCGGTGAGAGCTTCGCCGAGGTGCTCAGCTCCGAAGGCGCCGTCGAAGACTCCTCGGCGGCGGTGGGAGATCAGGTCTTGCTGGCCCCGGCCGAGTTGCGGCGGGCTCTGCGCGGGCCGACCTTCCTCGATCGCGGTCCCCTTCCCGGCCTCGAGGACGAGTCGCGGCTGCTGGCGGTTCCCGTTGCCGCCAGGGGACGGGAGCAGGTCGTCGTCGTCGGCACCTCGACCGAGGCGCGGGACGAGTCGCTGACGGATCTGCTGCAGCTTCTGCTCTTGGGGGGACCCGTCGCACTCCTCCTCGCTTCGGTCGCCGCCTACGGAGTCGCGGCCGGCGCCCTGAAGCCGGTCGAGGAGATGCGCTCGCAGGCCGCCGAGATCTCTGCGGCGGAGCCCGACAAGCGCCTCCCGGTGCCGCCGAGTCGCGACGAGATCGCCCGCCTCGGCACCACCCTGAACGAAATGCTCGAGCGGCTGGGGGAGGCGCTCGAGCACGAGCGGGCATTCGTCGCCGACGCCAGCCACGAGCTGCGAACCCCATTGGCGATCCTGCGCACCGAGCTTGAGCTGGCCCTGGCCGAAGGCCGCTCGCCGCAGGAACTGCGCGACGCGATTTCCTCGGCGGCAGAGGAGACCGACCGGCTGACCCAGCTTTCCGAGGATCTCCTCACCATCGCGCAGACGGAGCGAGGCGAGCTGCCGTTGAAGCTCTCGAAGGTGGAGCTGCGGGAGATGCTCGAAGGCGTCAATCGACGTTTTTCACGCCGGGCCCTGGAGGCCGGACGGGCGATCGACGTCATCGGCGAGCCGACCGAGATCGCCGCCGACCGCCTGCGGCTCGACCAGGCGATCGGGAGCATGGTCGACAACGCGCTCCGCTACGGCTCGGGGCAGGTCACGCTCAGCGTCCGCGGCACCGAGCAAGGAGCTGAGATCCACGTCATCGACCAGGGCGAGGGGTTCCCCGAGAAGTTCCTTGGTCGGGCGTTCGAGCGCTTCAGCCGCGCCTCTTCGAGCAGGCGCGACGGCGGCAGCGGGCTCGGGCTGGCGATCGTCCGAACTGTCGCTCGCGCTCACGGCGGCGAAGCCCACGCCGCCAACGTCGAGGGGGGTGCCGATGTCTGGCTCAGTCTGCCGTTCTCATCTGTCGTTAATGACCGCCGCGAATGATGCACCGCCGTGCATCCGATCTCTTACTTCCAAGCGATCGTCCTCGGCCTGATCCAGGGCTTCGCCGAGCCCTTCCCGATCTCCAGCCTCGGCCATGGCGTGATCCTGCCCAAGGCGCTCGGCTGGAACATCCACCAGAACGACGACTACTTCCTCGCCTTCCTCGTTGCCACCCACTGCGCCACCGCGCTCGTCCTCTTTTTCCTCTTCCTCGACGACTGGAAGCGCATCCTCTCTGGCCTCTGGCGCTCGCTGCGCGATCGTCACCTCGCGCCCGAGGACACCGACGCCCGCCTCGGCTGGCTGCTGGTCGTCGGCACGATCCCGGCCGGCATCCTCGGCTTGCTGCTGGAGCATTCCCTGCGCTCGGTCTTCGCCTCACCCGAGGCCGCCGCCGCGTTCCTGATCCTCAACGGCGTCCTCCTGCTGGCATTCGAGAGCCTCCGCCTCCGCCAGCCGACGCGGGGCGATGGCGAGGGTGACTCCGATCCCCGTATCGCGAGGATGGGCTTTCGCCAGGCGGCGGCGATCGGGACCGCGCAGGCTGCCGCCCTGATCCCGGGCATCTCCCGCTCGGGAATCACGATGGGCGGCGGCCTGATCGTCGGTCTCTCCAATGAGGACGCCGCTCGCTACGCCTTCCTGCTGGCGACGCCGATCATCGGCGCGGCGGGAGTGCTGAAGCTGCCCGAGCTGTTCGGCTCGGCCGGCGACGGTGTCCGCGGGCAGGCATTCGTGGGAGCGCTCGCCGCTGCCTTCACCACCTACCTGGCGGTGAGGTTTCTGCTGCGCTTCTTCAAGACCAACCGGCTGACCCCGTTCGGGATTTACTGCATCTGCGCTGGCCTGATCTTCACCATCGCCTTCGCACTCTGACGCTCACGCAGCTCTCAGGGAACTTTTAGGCACCAGGCCGCTTCATTTCATCCTGGTCCAATCTCGCCCAGCAACCATCGCTGTCCCAACCCATGAAAGGGGAAGTGATGAGCAAAGTGAGAAAACTGGTGCTGACGATCGCCGCACTGGCGGCGCTCGCGGTGGGCGGAGCTGCCTTCGCCCAGGCACAGAACTCGGGCTCTTCGACGCCCGCGCCCGCCAGCAGGAGCGCTGAGGTGAGCACGCCGGGTGACCCGGCCGACGCGCCGAGCGCCGAAGACCAGCAGGAGTCCGACGGCCAGGCCGGCGAGGCCGAGGACGGCGGACCCGAGGGCAAGGCCGAGAAGGCCGATACCGCTTCCGGCAAGGACTCGCCGGACGGGCCGAACGACCAGCCCGACGGTCCCGGCCAGGAGGCCGGCGACTGACACTCGAGCAGAGGCCCCGCTCCAGCTCCAGGGGTGGGGCCTCTGGCAAACGCCCAGACGCGCTTGTTCTCGTGCTCGGGGGAAGGAGGACGTTCAGTGCGCATGGGCGTGCGTGTCCGTTGCCCGGTCGTCGTCTGCCAGGTATCGGGAGGGGTCGGCTTCGAAGGTGTGCAGGCAGCGCTCGGAGCAGAAGTGGTGGGTCTCACCGGCGACGTCCTTGCGCACCGCCTTGGCGCGGTCGACGTTCATCCCGCAGACCGGATCGGTCACCCCGCGCCGCATCGTCAGCCAGAACAGGGCGGCGAAGACCGCCAGGCCGGCGATGTTGAGAACGAGCTTGTAGTCGAGCTCGACCGAGCCGAAGATGTCGTTGCGGGTTGGCCGTGGGCCGGTGGGGATCAGGTTTAGGCCGCTGAAGATGCCGTCGACGACCAGCGCGGCGGCGACCATCGTCACGAACATCAGCGCCGTGATCCGCAGGGCGAAGGGCCAGCCGTAGTACTTGCGGTAGGCGGCGACGATCGGCAGCACGATCAGGTCGGCGAAGATGAACGCCATCACCCCGGCGAAGCTGATCCCGCCCGACCACAGAACCGCAGCGAGGGGGATGTTGCCGACCGAGCAGACGAAGCTCAGCACCGCGATCAGAGGGCCGACGATCACGTTCTCGATCGTCACCACCAGGGGCGGGGCGTCCTCGAGGAAGAGGCCGTTGAAGAAGTCGTCGCCGAGCAGGCCGATGAAGCCGGCGAGCAGGAAGCCGATCGTGATCTCCTTCCAGAGCATCTGCCAGTCGCCGCGGAAGTTGTGGGCGACGTCCGACCACGAGTCCGCGCTGGCAAGGCGCCGGCGCCAGCTCGATTCCTCCTCCGAGCCGGCGCTGTGGTGCTGGTGGCCGGTGTCGGCCTCCTGAGCGTGGCGGCGGGCGCTCTCTTCGAGCCGTGGCGAGACGAAGAGGCGCAGCGTCGCCGCCATCAGGACGATCATCACGATGCCGCCGAGGTACTCGCCGAGGGTGAACTGCCAGCCGAGCAACACCCAGAGCACCAGCCCCAGCTCCCAGACCAGGTTGGTCGAGGCGAACTGGAAGGCGAGGATCGAGGCCGCCGAGGCGCCTTTCTGAAAGAGCGACTTGGCGATAGCGATTGCCGCATAGGAGCAGGAGGACGAGGCGGCGCCCAGACCGGTCGATTTGGCGACCGGGGTGACGCCACTGCCGGAGAGGGCGCTCTCGATCCGCTGGCGTGGAACCCAGGCCTGGAGGATTGCGGAGATCGCAAAGCCCAGCACCAGCGCCCACCAGACCTCATACGCCATCAGGAAGGCCTGTTCGAAGCCTTCGCCGACCGTGCTCAGCGGGCCGCTCATCGCGCGGGCGCCTCGCAGCAGGCATTCCCTCGCCATGCTTCGCGGCCCTCGTATGCCGCGACGGACGCGATCCCGAGCGCGGCCACCGGGTCGGCCCACCACCAGCCGAGCAGGGCGTTCGCACCGAGACCGACGAGCAGCCCCGCCGAGAGATACGCACACAGGAGGTTCTGCCGACCCTCGCTGACGGTGGCTGAGGAGTGAAGCTCCGAACCGACGCGGGCCTTGGCGCCGGCGAGCAGTGGCATCGCCATCACGGTGATGGCGGCCAGGCCGATGCCGACCCAGCTCACCTCGGGATGGCTGGCGTCAAGCAGGGTTCGGATCGCCTCCACGGCGACGTAGGCGGCGATCGCGTAGAAGCTGACCGCGATCAGGCGTTGAGCGCGGCGCTCGGCTTGCGCGGAGTCCCGGCGTCCGGCGGCGAAGCGCCAGATGACGATCAGACCGGCCGCCGACTCGACCAGGCTGTCGGCACCGAAGCCGAGCAGGGCGATCGAGCTTGCTGCAAGCCCCGCGACAAGCGCGACCGTGGCCTCGATGACATGCCAGCCGATCCCCAGCCAGGCAAGCAGCCGGACTCGCGCGACAAGCTGGACACGGTGGAGCCCCGTCGACGGATCGATCGCTGGCGTCGCCTGCTGCATGGATCGAGTATGGCGACCGCCGGCCGACCCGATTCCGATATCGGCGCGCGGTAGCTGGACCTGCCTGGGGCTACACGGCCTGGGGGATCGGCGGCGCTTTGTCGGGCTGTGCCGGCTGTGCGGGCTGTGGTTCGCGCACCAGCCGCACCATCGTCACCGACGCGTCCACCACCGCCGCGATCAGGGCGAGGTTGCGGATCAGCATGATGAAGGGGGAGCCGTAGATCTCATAGGTGGTGCCGTAGGCGCCCATCGGGCCGTAGGCGCTGGTGGTGAGGACGGCGGCGGCGACCACGGTCCAGGCCGGCCGCTTGAGGCGGCTCGAGCGGGCGGTGAGGACGACCGCGGCGAGGCCGAGCAGCCAGATCATGTACTGGGGGCTGAGCACCCGGCTCGTCACCACCAGCAGAAGGACCACGGTGAAGACGAAGTCGCGGCTGACCACGGCGTCGGCCAGGGCTTCGCGGCCGCGACGGATCGCGCGGGTGCGCACCAGCCACCAGAAGCCGGCGCCGATCAGAGCCGCCAGCGAGAGCCACTTGAGCGCGTCGGCGATCACGTCGGCGGCGTGGTCTTCGATCTCCCAGGCGCGGTAGCGCAGGCCGGCATGCAGTTCCTCGCCGGTGACGTACTGATGTAGGTGCCAGGGCAGGCTGGCAACCGCTTCGACCTGCAGCCCGCGCCCGTTCTGTTCGGTGAGGAAGTCGAGCTCATTGCCGTCGAAAGCGATCGCGGAGATCGCCAGCACAAGCACGATGGATGCTGCTGCGCCCGCACCGGCGCGCAACAGCCGCCCGCGGTCCCACTCGCCGAAGAGCAGGGCGATCGGCCAGGCCTTGACCATCGCGCCCAGCCCCGCCAGCGCGCCGAACCATGCGGGGCGGCGGTGGATGACGAGGAGCGCGCCGATCGCCAGCACCGTCGGCGCCAGGTCGAAGCGCAGCACCGGCAGCGCCCGCAGCATCGGCATCGCCAGCAGCCAGACCCAGACGCCGGCGTCGCTTCCTTCGCGCTGTCCGAGCCTCGCCAGCAGGACGAGCCCGATCAGGTCGAAGATCAGCATCGTCGCCACGAAGTCGTAGCCGAAGGCCGCCCAGCCGATTCGCGGCAGGACCAGCAGCAGCGCCGCTCCCGGCGGGTACTGCCAGGCTTCTTCGTTCGGCAGCGTGTGGTGGACGCCGAGTTCTTCGGACCAGACGCCGAAGATCGAGACGTCTTCCCACTGCGGCCCGATCGCGTCGTTCCAGAAGCCGACGTGGGCGATGATCAGGAAGCGGGTCAGCAACCAGACGGCTGCCCAGACCCAGACCTTCCTGCTGCGCAGCAGCGCTCCCCAGCTCATTGCGCGCCAGGCTATACGCGCCGTGCGACGGCGCTCAGCAGGCGGCGGGTCACCAGGACGTGGAGCCGGGTACCGATGACAAGCGCGCGGTAAGCAGCGCCCTTGGCGCCCGGGAAGGCCGCTTTGGTCTCGGCCGTGAGGCGAGTCCCGCCTTCGCCGGCGCCCTCGAGTCGGAAGACCAGCGCGTACTTCGAGAAGCGATGGCTGCCGGCCAGCGCCAGCTCGCGGCTCGCCTCGGCCGCCTCGACATGGAAGCCCGGGAGGGTTGACCCCGCGGCGAGCGGTCGGGGCCCCGTGACGGCGACGTCGGCGCAGCCCAACAGGCGGGCGACCCGCCCGGTCCGCGTGGAGCCGAACGACCCCTCGACGACGCGCAGCAGCGCCGTCCAAACGTCCTCGGCCTCAGCGTCGATTGCGATCGAATGCTCGTCGATATGGGGGAGGCGTTCAGTCGAGGTCGTCACTGGGGTCGGCGCCGCAATGCCCGCGCCGACCGGGTCATCAGGTTGAGCGCGGCTGGCATCGCCCTCGCCCGCTCCGGGAGTTTGCTCCGTCGCCGGCACGGGTGAGAGGTTAGGGAATCCCCGCTGGCCGGGCTGATGCCGGGAGCGGTCTACCCGCCGAGGCGGTAGGCGACGAGCTGTGGCGTCTGCCCTTCGGACGCGGCCACGCCGGCCGGCGCGATCAGCATGTCGCCGGTGACGGCGACGCCGGCGTTGGTGCCGGCCGGCAGTTCTTCCTGCCAGACCTGGCGGCCCGACGTGGTTTCGTAGCCGTGGACCTTGCCGTCGTAGGTGGTGGCGAAGACGACGTCGTTGGTGACGGTCGTGGCGCCGAAGGCCGGGGAGAGCGGGAATTCGTGCTTCCAGGCGAGCGAGCCGTCCTTGACGTTGAGCGCGACCAGTTCGCCCCCGTTTTTGGGACTGGTTTCTTCGATTTTCGATCCAGAGGCCAGCGTCACCGGGTGGTTGACGACCGGGACGAAGACGCGGGTTCCATCGGTCGACATCGGCGCGATCACACCACCGAGGGTGCCGGGGTAGATTTCAGTGGGAGTCTTCAGCTTCGAGGATTCGCCCCGCATCGCTATCAGTCCGTCTTCGTCATGGCCGTTGTGTTTGCCGACCGCGCGCTTCCAGACGAGCTTGCCGCTCTTCGCGTCGAGCGCGATCACGAAACCGACCTTGCCCGCCGCGACCACCAGTTCGCGGCCGCCCGAGTCGATCAGGATCGGTGGGCCCTGCAGGTCCCAGTCGTAGAGGTCGTGCGGGTTGAACTGGAAGTACCAGTCCATCTTGCCGGTCTTGGCGTTCAGCTTGACGATCGAGTTGGTGTAGAGGTTCGCACCGGGGCGGCTCGACCCCCAGGGATACTGTTCGTCGCCGGGGAACGGAGCCGGGTTGCCGACGCCGAAGTACATCGAGCCCCTGTCGTCGAAGGCCGGCGTGTACCAGACGCCGCCGCCCGAATTGACGTCGGGATGGCCCCAGAGGTCCTTGGGCACGGTGTCGAAGTGCCACAGTTTCTTGCCGCTCTTCGCGTCGAGGGCCCAGAGGATGCCAACGCCCCCCGGTGCGTAGATCGATTCGGCGTTGGTCGGCACGGTCGACGCGTAGACGATTCCGCCGTTGAAGCCGGGAGCGAGGTTGACCCCCTCGACTTCGTTGCGCGCGAGCGTGGTCGTCCACAGCTGCTTTCCGGTTGCCTCGTCGAGGGCGAAGATGGCGTTGGCGGTCGCGCCGAACACCATGCCGTCTTGGACGACGAGGCCGTTCGGGCCAAAGGTCGGCAGTTCGTAGGATTTCGTCCACAGCACGTCACCGCTGTCCGCTTCGATGGCCTGCACGTTGGAGGCCAGATCCTGCGAATAGATGACGCCCTTGCTGATGATCGGGGTGGAGGCGTAGCTGCCGAAGGAGCTCTGCCCGGGGATCGGCGTGGTCCAGGCGGTTTCCAGTTCGCCGACGTTGGTGGCTTTGATCGAGCCGCCGATGTCGCGCGTGTTGGCCAGATCCCCATTGGGATAGCCCGAGCCCGTGAAGCTGACCGGATCGCCGGAGGAGGAGCCGCCGCAGCCCGCGATCAGCGCCGCCACGAGGACTGCGGCAAGTAACACTGCACCCCGAACGTACCCCCGCCCGTCGATACCCACCATCATCTGCGCGACCCTAAGCTATAGACAAAAACTTGTCAAGTATTTACAGATGCGTGATCAATGGAAGAGCGCACTGATCGATGCTCGGCGAACAGCGGCTGCAATACCCGGTTGGAAAGCAGCCCGAGCGCGCCGAGGTTGGCGAATCCGGGCCCCTGACTCAGCCCGGCGAGCCCCGGAATGTGCAGTCGCGGCTGCATGCCGAGCAGCTCGAGGCTCCGCCCGATCGGGGCCTCCCTCCCCGCGGGCGTGTCCCATAGCTGCCCGACGCGACCCTCGATCGCGGCCCGCGTGTCCTCGGGGAAGAGGTCGCGCAGCTGCGCCAGAAGGTCGAAGCCAGTGCAGTTGACGACGTAGTCGTGCTCGGGGGCGGAGACCCCCTCCGGTGCCTCGTGACGGAGTCGCACGCCGGCGCCGTCCCGCGCCGCGGACACGTCGGTCACCCTGCCGGTGACGAAGCGGCAGCGGTCGTCGTAGGCGATTGCCGCGAGGCTCGGCGGGTCGAAGACGCCGCGGTCGGAGTGCTTGACGAAGTCCCGCCGCGTGGTCTGGTCGAGCGCCGTCCATTCGACCTCGTCCGGGTTGGAGAAGACGCGGTTCTCGAGGAAGCTCTCCCCGCGGCTCATCGGCAGCATCGGAGTGTAGATCGTGAAGCGGCAGCGGGGACGGAAGCCGCGCAGGAACATCATGCAGCTCAGCGCGCTCTCGCCACCACCGACGATCGCCACGTCGCACTCGCCGTCGCCAGGTAGGTCGGCGAACTCCTCGCGCCTGCTGTCGCAGTGGAAGACGCGGTCGGCGACGGCCGGCTCGTGGGGAAAGGCCCGGTGCACTCCTGGCCCGGTCAGCACCAGCGCACGCGCGGTGTGCCGCGAGGCGCTCCCCGCCTCCTCGACGTCGACCGCCCAGCGTTCGCCCTCCTCCAGCGTCACCCGCGAGACCCGTCCCTCGACGTGACTGACGCCGTTGCCGGCGCGACCGAGCACCCAGGTCAGGTACTCGCCGTAGTCGCGGTGGCGCACCGAGGGTGAGCCGGCGTCGATCCAGCGGGCATAGCGCCGCCGCGAGACCATGTAGCCCTGCCAGGAGAACCGCATCACCTCGCCGTCGATCGCCTCGCCCGCCTCGCCGAACTCGCGCCAGCTCTGGTAAGGGAAGCCGATGTCCTTGATCGGGGTCACCGCCAGTGGCTCCTCGCCCGAGGTCATCCCGTTGCGCCCCTTCCAGGAGGCGGCGACCTCGGTTCCCTCGACGATCTTCAGCGAGATCGGCCCCAGGCCGAGGCTGTTGAGCGCATGCACCTTGGTGGCGATGCCCGCCGCCTTGGCGCCGGCGCCGACTACGAGTAGATCGGCGTCGGCTGCCATGGCTCGCTTGGCTCCGGGACGACGGCGGGGACGGGGCTGCGCGGCTCGGCGATGACCCGACCGCGCTTGTCGGGGCTGAAGGAGATCGCGCTGCGTCGGGCTCGCTCGGAGTCGGAATCCGCCGGGCGCAGCTCGACCTCGCTGAACACCGTGCGCAGCACTCGCTTCATCTCGAGTTCGGCGTAGCTGGCGGCGAGGCAGCGCCGCGTGCCGCCGCCGAAGGGGATCCAGGTGTAGGTGCCCGGCGGCTGCTCGAGGAAGCGCTCGGGGAGGAAGTGGCGCGGATTCGGGTAGATCTCCTCGTTACGGTGGATCAGATAGATGCAGGGGGCGACGACGGTCCCCGCCGGCAGGGCCCGGCCGCCCAGCTCCATCGGTTCGAGCAGGCGTCGCACGACCACCGGCACCGGCGGGCAGAGCCGCAGCGTCTCTTTGACCACGGCGTCCATGTAGGCGTCGTCCTCGCCCGCCCAGACCTCCTCCTGAAGGCGCCGCAGCTTGTCCGGATGACGCAGCAGGCGCTCGAACACCCAGGCCAGGGAGGAAGAGGTCGGGCCGTCGGTGAGCAGGGTCATGAGTTCATCGCGCAGTTCCCGCTCGCCGAGCGGCGATCCGTCCTCGTGGCGGGCCTCGATCAGGATCGAGACGATGTCCCTGCGACCGTTCTCTCCGGCTCGGCGGCGGCGGTCCACCTCTTCCAAGAGCGCCGCCTCGACCGGCGCCATCGCCGTGCGGAAGCCGCCGCTGCGCGCCAGCCAGCTTGGGCCCAGCGTCGCCGCGGTGCGCAGCCTGCCGGGATCGTTGAGCGCCGCGGTGAGTCGGTGCAGCAGGATCCGCAGCCGCCCGAGCCGTCCCGCTTCCTCGGCGCCGAAGACCGAGCGCATGATCACCTCCTGAGTGATCGCCTGCATGTGCGGCCACAGCTCGAAGGGCTCGCCGGCCGGCCAGCCGCGCACGACCTCGCGCGTCACCGCGGCCATCATCTCCGCGTCGGCGCCCATCCGCTCGCCGTGGAAGGGCGGCAGCATCAAGCGACGGCGGGTCATGTGCCCGGGTTCCTCCAGCAGCATCACCGAACGCGGGCCGAGCACGGGCAGCAGCAGCGGGTTGGCGAGGGCGACGCCGAGGCTGCCCGCCGGCGCGGTGAAGACCGCTTTCACGTCGGCGGGGTCGCAGAGGAAGACCCACGTCCCCGAGTGCAGGATGCGCAGGGTGAAGACGTCGCCGAAGCGCTCCTGGCAGCGCTTCATGAAGGGGTAGGGCCGCGTCGCCCAGCCCAGCGCCTGCAGCGCGCTCGGCATCCGCGGGCCGGGGGGCAGCCCCGCGCCGCCCCCCGGCCCCGTTGCTCTCCCATCTCCCTTCATGCGTCCCCACCCTCTGAGGAAGTCTCCAGCGCCGCCATCAACTCGTCCTCCTCCCTGCAGGTGGCGGCGATCAGAAGCTCGAAGAGGTCGGCGGTGAACTCCGCCGGCAGGTTTGCCTCTTCGCCCCGCGCCAGATAGCGATCGCGCACGATTGCGACCCGGTCCGGCTGCATCATCGGGATCTCGTGCACGAGCTTGAAGCGGGCGATCTCGCGGCAGACGTCGAAGCGCTCGCCGAGCAGGCGGGCGATCTGATCGTCGAGCCCGTCGAGCCGGCGCCGGTATGGCTCCAGGCCGGGGCTCACGACAACACCTCCTCCGTGGCGCCCTGGTGTGCCTCGTCCAAGAGGCCGGCGGCGAAGGCGTAGCTGCAGGCCGCCAGCGCCTGCAGCGCATAGCCACCCTCCTGCACCACGCATACGGGACGCCCCGATGCCGCCAGCAGGCGGCCGATCTGGGCGAAGATCGTCGGCGAGAAGCTCCAGCTGCCGTGCGGGTCCCCGGCGACGGTGTCGTAGCCGAGCGAGACGACGAGCGCCTCGCAGCCGGCGGCCAGAGACTCGACCGACCGGCCGACCGCGTCGAGGTAGGTGGCGACGCTCGGGCTGCCGGTGAACTCGACGACCCGCTCGCGCTCGTTGCTCGGCGTGACCGTGCGGGCGGCGACGTTGGTCACCGGCCAGGCGTGCAGCGAGTGCAGGCTGGCTTCGTCCATTCCGGCGACGATCGCCGCGGTGCCGTTCGGGTAGTGCAGGTCGAGGTCGAGGATGCCGACCGGCCGCAGCCCCCCGTCTCGCAGGGTCAGCGCCGCCGCCGCGGCCGAGTTGAGGTAGCAGTAGCCGGCGAACCAGGCCGGGCCGGCATGGTGGCCCGGTGGCCGGCAGAGGGCGTAGGCGAAGCGGGCGCCGTCGACCAGGTGCGCCGCCGCGGTGATCGCGGTGCGCACTCCCTCATGAGCCGCGGCGACGAGACTCGCGCTGACCGGGATGTCGGGCGGCAGTCCCGGCGCGGAGAGCTCCGGCATGACGACGGGCTCCTCCGAGTGCACCTCCTTCAGCGTCTCCAGGTACTCGCGCTCGTGCAGCTCGGACAGCGTCCGCTCGACCTCAGCGGTCGCCGCGTCGGCCGCGACCGAGCGCACGCCCGCGTGGCAGACGAGGCCGTTGCGCAGCTCGGCGATCCGCCGCCGGTCGTCCATGCCGGGCAGCTTGCGGCCGCCTTCGAGGATCCAGGTCGGACCGTCGCGGTGGCCGCCGCGCTGCTCGACCATCAGCAGCTCCGCGCTCACGACAGGAGCCTCCGCATCCGCGGCCCCAGCGGGGTGAAGCCGTTCTCGCGGTAGAAGCGTTCGGTCGCGCCGAGCTGGGCGAAGCTCTCCTGTGGCAATCCCACCTCCAGACGCGGCACACCCGCCTCGGCCGCCTCGCGGACCAGGGCGCCGATCAGCTCGCGCCCCAGCTCCCGGCTGCGCCACTCGGGGTGGACCCAGAGGTCCTGGATCGTGCCGTAGCGCCCTGGCACGTGGATCGCGTACTGCCAGCTGGCGGCGAGGACGCCGACGATCGAGCCGTCGTCCTCGGCGACCAGCAGGGCGCCGGTGTCGGCGTCGTCGGCGAGGCGACGCGCCGCCTCCTGCAGTGCCGTGACCGAGGGTCGCTCGCCGCCGAGCTCGATCAGCAGCGCTTCGACCGCGCTCGCCACGGCCGGCGCGTCGTCGGCCGTGGCCGCCCTGATGCTCATGGCGATAGCGCCCCTGCCGGCTCCGCCCGCGGCTCCAGCTCGACCGACCAGGCGTCCGTGGAGCTCGAGCCGGTGACCGCCTCGGTGATCGTCGCCATCGGCGCCCGCGCCTTGAGCAGGATCTCGTCGAACTCGTCCTCGGGATCGGACTGCATGACGATCGCGCCGCCGGCCCCGATCGTCGTCCGGCCGGGTCGCATCACGATCGTGCGGATGACGATGCTGAGGTCCATCGCCCCATCGACGCCGAACCAGCCGATCGCTCCCGAGTAGACGCCGCGCGCCTCGTCCTCGAGGTCGTCGATGATCTCCATCGTGCGCTCCTTCGGCGCGCCGGTCATCGAGCCGCCCGGAAAACAGGCGCGGGCGCATTCGGCGGCGCTGCGGTCGGCGTCGAGCACGCCGGTGACCGTCGAGATCAGCTGGTGGACGGTGGCGTAGTCCTCGACGATCATCAACTCGGGAACGCCGACGCTGCCGACCTCGCAGACGCGGCCGAGGTCGTTGCGCAGCAGGTCGACGATCATCAGGTGCTCGGCGTAGGTCTTCTCGTCTTCGTTCAGCTCGGCCCGCAGCGCCTCGTCGCGCTCGGGGTC
>JASLJO010000278.1 GCA_030152505.1 Solirubrobacterales bacterium
CCGGGCGCCGCCGGGTCGCCTCCGCCGACGACCCGGCGGGTCGGCGCGCTCGGCCCGTCGGCAACGCGGCGCCAGAGCGGCTCATCGTAAGGAGTGCTCCCGACCAGGTCGAGTTCTTCGATCGTCTGCCTCTCGTCGGCAAGCAGCGGCACCTGGGCCGGCAGGTGCGCGCCCAACCAGGCGACGGTCGTGCCGTCGGCGCTCAGGGCAGCTCCGGTCGAGCCCGCCATTTCAGGCACTTCGATCACCGCCCCACCCGGGACCGGGACGCCGGGTTCCATCTGGCCGCTCACGGGGTCGCGAGCGAGGCTGACCAGGGTGGTCGCATGGGTTGCGAGATCGCGCAGGTAGACCTGGCGTTCGTTGATGAAGACGACCCTGCCGCCGCTGGCACCGAGCGCGACGCGGGGCGAGGCGATCGAATCGCCCCCCATCGCCAAGGTGGACCCGTCGCGCGCGGAGGCGAGCTCATAGGTGGGGGGCGAGACGATCATGTCGGCCACGTAGACGTCGAGCGACGACGGTTCGGCGTCGTCGCTCGGATCGAGCTGGGCCCTGGTCGTGAAGCTCACGTAGCGGCCGTCGGCCGAGATCGAGGGTGCGGTGGCGTCGGCCCCCGGTCCGAGCGCGACAGCCCCGGCCACCGTCCGCAGAGCCCCGGTCCGCAGGTCCTTGCGGTAGACCCCGGAAATGCCGTTGATCGCCCCCTGAAAGGCCAGATAGTGGCCGTCCGCGCTCAGGGCGGGCACCGCGGCGGCGTCGGCCTGCTCGGTGTCGCTCTTGGACACGAGCTGGAGCGGGCCGAGTTCGGCGGACGCCGGCGCGACGGAGAGGAGAGCCGCGGAGAGCGCGAGCGAGAGAGCCGCGATCGCGATCCCACCGGGGGTCGGCACCGGGAGCCTCATCGGATCCTCACCTTCAACCGCCGCCAGAGGCGGTTCCCCACCCTGTCCCGGGCCTGGACCGCGATCGTGTAGCGACCGGGCGCGGCGTAGGCGTGGACGAACTTCGAACCTCGGCGTCGGCGATCGCCGTCTCCGAAGCTGACCGCACTGGCCTTCGGCGCCACTCCCGAGTCGGAGTCGCCCAGCGTGACGATCACCGTGCGCGCCTTGCGGACCTTCGCCTTCACCACCGGTGCCTGGCCGTCGACCCGCAGCTTCGCCCGGTTGCTCAGCAGCCGCTGCCCGAGCCGGTCCGCTGCCTGCACCTGGACCGGTATGACCCCGTTGCCGAGCAGCCCCGGGCGCGGGTGGAAATGCCGGCGGCGCAGGTTGCCGCGGACCGCGTTGCCGTTGAGGAAGATCGTGTATCGGACGTCGCCGACCGTGCTCCGCGCGGCCTGCCAACGCAGCTTCACCCCGCCCGGCCTCGACCAGCCCTTCGGCGGCTTGACCCGGAACGCCGCCGGTGGAACGCTGACCCGCTCGGCGACTATCGCGTAGCGGCCGGCTTCCCCCTGGCGGAAGGCAATCAGGCCGTCGCCGGCGCCCGAGCGACCGATCGACAGCTCCCCGATCGGCCCGCCCCCGCCGCCTGAGATGGTCGCGGTCTGCGCCCCACCCGCGCGGAATTCCTGCCGCACGGCGACAGCCGGCAGGCCGAGGGCGTCGGTCGCGGGGTAGGCGACCAGCCCACCTCCCGCGGGGTCGACGGCGACGACCGGCGCGCTGCCGGCTGCTCCCGCCGGTCCCGACGGCGTCGCCAGCGGAGCCATCCCCCCTCCCCCTTCCCCGCCCTGAATCTGTCGCAATTCGGAGCCGCTCAGGAAATCGAGCCGCGTCACCACCTGCTTGCTGTCGGTTTCCACAGCGGCCACGTCGGGGGGGCCGACCGGCAGGCTGCCGCCATCGGCAAGCTCAGGACCGCTCAGGTCATTCGCCCCGGTGGCGAAGTTGGGAGGCAGCGAATTGACCAGCAGACGGCCGCCCAGCGCCGAGCCGGCCGCATCGGCGACGCGGAAGGCAGCCCGCGCCCCGGCATAGGGGGTCACCGACAGCGAGAAGGCGTCGGCGTCGGCCGTCACCGGCGAGTCCTGCCAGCTGGTGGGGCTGACGGACAGGATCGGCCCCGGAGTCGAGCCGAAGATACGCCGCAACCAGATCCTCGCGGTGCCGGTCTGATCGGGCTCCTGCCAGGCGACCACCGCCCCGCCGTCGAGACCGCTGCCCACCCGCGGGCCGTTGGTCGCCGTCGGCGGCCGCATCGAAGCTTCGGGGCTGCGGTTCATGACCCCCAACCGGGACCAGCGGTCGCCACTCAGCCGCGCCATCCTGATGTCGGCCATCACGTCGCCGGGGCGCAGTTGCACGGCCGTCGAGAAGGTCCCCGGTTTGAAGGTGTAGGTGATCGCGCGGTAGGCGACTATCGCCTTTCCAGGGGAGGTCGCGGAGAGCGAGGGATCGACGCCGAGCCCTTCGCCGACGTCAGGATCGACCACGAGAGAAGGTCCGAAGCTCGAACCGCCGCCACCGATCCTGGCCGAGAAGAGCCCGTGCCGGACAATTCCGTGGACGGTCGCCACCTGCGTCACCCAGACGACCAGCAGCTGTCCCCGCGGCCCCGCCGCAATGCGCGGCTGACCGGCTGGGTAGGGCTGATCCCAGTCGACCCGGATCGGCGCCGTCCAGTGGTCTTCGAGGTACCGACAGGCGAAGACGTGCGGAACCCCTTCGACGGCTTTCACGTAGACGAGGCCGCCGCTCCCGTCTTCGGCCATCGAGACCCCGCCGAAGTCGAGGATCTGCGAGGAGGGGCCGTCGACCGTCACCGGCGGCGTGATCAGCGCGTCTGCCGGCGCGGCCAAGGCCATTGCGATGCCGGCGAATCCGAGCAGCACCCAGATTGCCGGCCCCACGCGGTTCAGCTGGCACCCCTGTGGCGGTTCTTGCGGTGCCTGCTCTTCCCAAGGGCCCTGCGAACGCATCTCTCGCGCTTCTTGCCGCTCAACTTCCTGCATTTGCGCAGCGCTCGCTGCCGCGAGGTCGGTTGCGGCTTCGCCCGCGGGGCGGTCGCTTCCTGTGCGGCGGGCGCCAACACGGGCGGTTCGACAAACGGCGGCGGGATCAGATCGAAGGTCGCGGTGGCCGACTCGGCCGCTTCCATGGTCAGCCTGCAGACCCCAGTACCGCTGCAGCCACCGCCGCTCCAGCCGGCGAAGGTCGAGCCGACCGCGGCGGTCGGGATCAGGGTCACCGCTTCCCCTTCCTCGTATTCCCTGGCGCATTTGGAGCCGCAGAAGATGCCGGCGCGCGAGCTCGCGACGGTGCCGGATCCCGCACCGGCCTTGACCACCGTGAGCGTGAAGCGAGGCAACGGCACCGAGCCCTCCGGTTCGAAGCTCGCGCTCACCGACTTCGCTTCGGTCATCGCAACTTCGCAGGAGCCGGTGCCCGCGCAGGCGCCGCCCCAGCCGGCGAAGGTCGAGCCCGCGGCGGCGACCGGCGTCAGGGTGATGACTTCGCCGTTCGGGAATTTGCCCTGGCAGGCGACACCGCAGTCGATCCCACCGGGCGAGCTGGTCACCGAGCCCTCGCCGGTGCCGGCCGGGAAGACCGTCAGCTGGAATTCATTCGGCGGCGGCGTCCCTTCTTCGAGGTCGAAGCTCGCGGTGACCGACTTCGCCTCGCTCATCGTCACCTGGCAGGTGCCGGGGCCGGAGCAGGAACCGCTCCAGCCTTTGAATTCGGAGCCGGGCGCGGCCGTGGGCGTCAAGGTGACGATCTGGTCGGCTTCGAATTCCGCCTGACAGGCGACACCGCAATCGACGCCCGTCGGCGAGCTCGTCACCGAGCCCTCGCCGGTTCCGGCCATGAAGACGCTGAGCGGGAAGACCGGGTTCTGGACCTTCAGTCCGTGCTGAACGGGGGCGGGGTTACCGAAGAGGGGTGCCTGGAGCTTGAGTTCGAGCGTGACCGTGAATTCGCCCGCGGTCGCGTACTGGTGGCTCGCGCTCAGAGCCGCCGGTTCCGCGCATTCCCCGGCGTCTTCGCTGCATTTGACGACCTGTTTCTGGCCGTCGCCGAAGGTCCAGATGAGTTCGCGGGGGAATGCTTCCTCCTCGAGCTGGGAGGCGGATGCGTCGAAGGTGACGCTGTCTCCTCTGCCGACGACGACTCCGTCCTGCTCCACCCCGTCGACCGAGAATTTCGCCGCTGACGCCGGGCAGCCGCTGCCGCCTTCGCCGAAGCGGAGGACGTTGGCTCCGTAGGCGGGCGAGGCCTGTTCGGGGCCGTAGTCGAATACCAGCAATTCTTCGGCGGATCCTTCCCCGGCCAGGCCGATTCCGGCCCAACCGGTTTTGATCCGGCAGCGACTTTCGCCGCCTCCGAAGAGGACACGAGTGCGGTGCCCGCTCAGGGAGAAGCCGCGGACAAGTGCTTCGCTCAGCGTCGATTCGCCCGCCGTGTACCTCTCCTTCCAATACAGCGTCGAGCCGTCGGGTGAGATGGCGACGGTGGGGCCGGCGTAGAGGCCACCGGGCGAGAGTTCGGTATTCATGCGCAGCGGCCATTCCTCGTCTTCGGCCGCCATGGCGAAGCCGGGCACGGGGGCCGGCGAGGCCCCCGAGAGGACCGGTGGCAACTGCCACGCCCGGGTCGTCGCGCCACCGGTGTCGTTGGTCCCGGCCCCGGTGGTCAGCATGTAGGTCGTCCCGTCGGGGCCGACGGCCAGCGACGCGGGAGGGGTCACCGATGCCGACTTCAGGCTGTTCGTGCTGTCGACGAAACGGCCGACCAGCGTCCCGGCCGGGTTGAACCGCTCGACGACGACGTGCCCGGCGTTGTTCTGGGCGTCTTCGCCGAGCAGGACGAGCTCTCCGCTCACCGGGTCGACGGCGATCGAGGTCGGCCGGTAGAGCTCATCCGCGCCCGAGGGCAAGGTGAAGCTCCCAGCCGACGTGAGGCCGCCCGCACCCGTCGAGAAGGCATGCACCCTCAGGGCCGAGTAGTCGCCGGTGGTCCCGGTGCATACCAGGGACCCGGTCAGAGCCTTACATGCTTCGAGCGCGTAGATCCGTTCCCGCGCCGGATCGACCGCGATCCCGACCAGCTTGACGAGTTTTTCGGTGGCTTCGTCTTTACGCGCGAATTCAACCGATGCCTTGAGTTCGCCTGCCTTGGTGAACTTCTGGATCCGGTATTTCGTCCCAGCCGAGTTCATGTCCGCGGCGTAGGCGTCGCCGGTGTCGGGATCGACCCCGAAGGCACCCGGTTTGAAGAATTGGCCGGCTCCGGTGCCTGCTTTCCCCCAGGCTTCGCCGATCTGGCCAGAGGTCGCGGCCTCCGCCGACCCCGCCAGGAGCGCCAGCGCCAGCAGCACGGAGCCGGCCCCCAGCGCCCGACGTCGACCCGCCCGCAACAGATGTGACGATCCTCGAAGGATCAAGCGCGCGTGGTCCTGCTCCCGTGGGCCATCGGAGCCACCGTGTCAGGACCCGAAGCCGACCATGTGAACATCGGGGAAAAGTCTGGTG
>JASLJO010000306.1 GCA_030152505.1 Solirubrobacterales bacterium
AGGAATTCACCGGTGTGTCGGACCCCTACGAGGCGCCGGAGAACCCCGAGGTGATCTGCGACACCGAAGGCGAAACGGCAGAGGAGTCCGCGCAGAAGCTGATCGAGTATCTCGAGTCGCGGGATCTGATCGGGCAGTCCATCGATGTCGTCGCCGTCTAGGCCGGGTCGATGCCCGAGACCTTCTCCGCCTTCGGTCTCTCCATAAGGGCGGAGTTTCCGATCCCCGGGGCGATTTCCGCTTCCGGGGATTCGAACCTGCCGGCGGTGGCGCTCGAGATGATGTCTCCTGAGCGGCTCGAGGCGGAATGGAGCGGCGCGGTCGTACCGGAACCGTGGCGGGGCAGGCTCGGGGACGGTCAGGAGCTCACAATCGAGTGGGGCCGCGGGGGGGACCTTCGCTTCCACTACGGCGATCGGGCGTCGTTTTTGCTCGATGCCGCCTATGACCGGCTCGTGTGTGCGCCGGTCGACCCCGCGTCCGACGCCTGGTTGCGCGTCCTCCTCACGAGGGTGCTGCCCAACGTCAGCATCGCCAACGGCTACGAGGCCCTGCACGCGAGCGCCGTCGCGACCGATTACGGCACGGTCGCCGTGGCGGCTGCGAGCGGGAGCGGCAAGTCGACGCTCGCACTCGAGCTGATCAAGCGCGGCCGGCCCCTGTTCGCCGACGACACCGTGATCCTGGGTCGCTTCGGAGACGCGATCGAGGCGTACCCATCCGGGCCGTTCGTGAATCTGCCGGCTTCCGTCGGCGACGGCTCAACCGGGCTCGGGGCGGATCTCGGAACCATCGACGGCGAGCGCTGGATTGCGGTTGCCGACGCGACGACCGATCCCGCGCCGTTGGCGGCGATCGTGTTGCTCGAGCGCGGCCCCGGCAAGCTCCTCGGCGCCTGGCCGGCGAGCGCGTCGCCGCTGGAGCTGGCGCCGTTCATGCTCGGCCTGCCTGATCACGAGGGCCGGGACGCCGATCGATTCTCCCTCTACGCCGATCTCACGCAGAACACGGTTTTGCTGCGCCTCACCGCCGACCTCGGCCATCGCCCGGCCGATCTCGCCGACACGCTCGAGCAGGCGCTCGGCCGCGAGTTGCCGAGGCCAGTGGGAAGTGCGGTATGAGCCGTGCCGCGTCAGCCGTAGCGGTGGATGCCGGGGCACGTTCCGACGGGTCGCTCCCCGGCGGGATCGCTTTGGCAACGGCATCTTCTCCGCAGGCCTTTCCGCTCGTGGTGCAGGGGGTCTGCAAGCGCTGGGGCAAGCAGCAGGCACAGGTCCTCGACGGCGTCGATCTTAAGCTCGACATCGGCACCAGGACGTGGGTGGGCGGCCGCAACGGGGCGGGGAAGACGACCCTGCTGAGGATCGCGGCGGGGCTGATCGACCCCGATCGCGGCCGAGTCCAGGCCTGGGGGTTCGGCCCGGGCGAGCGCCGCGCCCGCTATCACCGACTCGTCGCCTTTCTCCCCGCCGGCGACCGCGGGCTCTACGCCCGGCTCACGGTTCGCCACCAGCTCCGCTTCTGGGCGAGCATGGCGATGCTCGAACCGGGCGTCGTGGCGAAGAGGGTGGAGGAGGCGATCGAGCTCTTCGAACTGGGCGAGCTCGCCGATCGTCGCGTGGATCGGATGTCGATGGGGCAGCGGCAGCGGGTGAGGATCGCGATGACCTTCCTGCCGGAGCCCGAGATCGTCCTCCTCGACGAGCCGCTGACCAGCCTCGATTTCGAGGGCGCCCAGCTGCTCGAGCGTGCCGTCGAGAACCTTGTGGAGCGGGGTGGGGCGCTGCTCTGGTGCTCGCCGACCGGCGATCGACCCGACCTCCAGTTCGACGCAGATTGGATCCTCGAGCAGGGAAGGTTGGTCGGGGCTTGAACGAGATCCGCGCCTCGGTGCGCGCCTTCCGCGAGGTCCTGGCTCGCGACCTGCGTGTTTATCTCTCCTACCGCAGCCGTCTGGCCAGCCAGGCGCTGACCTCGGTCTTCAGCCTGACCCTGTTCTATTACGTGTCCAAGCTGGTCCATGTCGAGGGGTTCGGGTCTCCGGCCGCCTACTTCGGTTTTGTGATCGTCGGCATCGCCCTCGTCGGTGTCCTCTACTCCTGCTTCTCGGTCGCCGACACGGTGCGGCAGGAGCTGATCGCCGGCACCTTCGAACGCCTCGTGCTCTCGCCCTTCGGCCCGGTCCGCAGCGTCATCGCGATGGCGATCTTCCCGCTGCTCTACGCCTTCGCCCTCGCCGCCTTCACCCTGGCGATCGGTTGGGCCGTGTTCGGCCTCGAGCTCCATTGGTCGACCGTCCCGCTGGCGATTCCGGCGATGGCGCTCGCGCTGCTCGCGTTCCTGCCCTTCGGCCTCGCGTTTGCGGCGCTGACGGTCGTGATGAAACAGGGGAACGTGGGCACCAGCTGGGTGATCGCCTTGATCTCCATCGTCGGCGGTCTCTACTTCCCCGTCACCCTGCTGCCCGAATGGGTGCAGACGGCGGCCGAGTTCCAGCCGTTCACGCCCTCGACCGAAATGCTGCGCCACCTGCTCGTCGACAGCCCGCAGGCGACGTCGGCGACCACCACCATCGCCAAGGTCGCCGCCTTCGCCGCCGTGTTGCTGCCGATCTCGATCTGGGCGCTGCGGCGGTCGATTCGCGCGGGGCAGCGCCGCGGGACGATCATCGAGTACTGACAAGAGAGGAATGAAGATGGCCGAAAACGCAACTTCCCTGCAGGACAGGTTCGAGGGCACCAAGGTGGTGGTGCCCCAGCACGTCGTCCACCGCAACTTCCCGGCGGAGACCGTCGTCCTGAATCTGCAGACCGGGAAGTACCACGGCCTCAATCCCACCGCCGGCGCGATGCTCGACGCGCTGGAGCGGAGCGGCTCGATCGAGGAGGCCGGCGCGGAAGTCGCCGACCAGTACGAGCTGCCAGCGGAGGCGGTTGAAGAGGACATCCGGCTCCTCTGCGCGAGCCTGCTCGAGCGCGATCTGATCGAGCTCGACAAAGAGACGTGAAGAGGTTGCCCCGAAGCCGCCCTCTCGGCCCGGGAGAGCGCGCGGGCCTCGGGCTGGAGATCGCCGTCGCCTACTTCCGCGCCTGGCAGGAGCTGCGGACGGCGCCGATCGAGCAGGTCGTTGAGAGGCTCCGCCTGCCCGGGCCTCGCCCGGCGGTCGAGTCGAGAGAGGTGGAGCTCGAGGAAGCCCGCCGCCTGGGCCGGGCCGTGGTGCGCACCCTTCGCTTTCTCCCCGGCGACACCCGTTGCCTGCGCCGCTCTCTTGTCCTGCTGCGGTTGCTGGCGCGGCGCGGGATCGGGGTGCGGCTCGTGATCGGCGCCCGGACGGGGCCGGACTTCCTCGCTCATGCATGGGTCGAGTACGGCGGCCAACCGGTGCTCTCGACCCTCGACGGCAGCTTCGGGCGCCTGGTCGAGCTCTAGCCGATGGCTCCCTCGGCCCCGACGACCGTATTCGGCCTCGACGTCCATGCCGATCGCTCCCTGCCGTTCCTCGAGGGCGGCTCTACGCCTGCGACCGGCAGGCGGCTCGAGCTTTCGACCACGGCGACGGTCTCCGAGCTCGAGTGGCCGTCAGACGCCTCGCTGATCTCCGACGAACGCGGCCCCGACGGCGAGGTCGTCTTTCAGATCGAGCGCTCCGTGGTCGGCTTCCGGATCGCCGGGCCCCGGTATGGCACGG
>JASLJO010000311.1 GCA_030152505.1 Solirubrobacterales bacterium
ACACGCCTTCCGGTTACCCGCGAGTCCTTGCCCAGCAACATCTCGATGATCTCCAGCTGCTCCTCCTGCAGGTCGAGCAGGTGGACGAGGCCGTACTCGGGCACCTCGTGCTCGAGCAGGCGCAGGATCAGGTCGGTGGCAGAGACCGAAGGCTTCACCCCCAGCAGGTCGAAGTGGGGTCGGTTGCGCGGGTTGTTGACCCGGGCGATGATCTGCTTGACCTCGTACTTCTCGCGCGCGACCTGGCAGATCAGCATGTTGTCCTCGTCGTCGCCGGTCACCGCGATCACCAGGTCGGCGCGCTGGATCCCGGCCCGCTCCAGCACCCAGAGCTCGGAGGCGTCGCCGTAGGTGACGTTGTGCTCGAGCTCCTGCTCGACCGTCAGGTAGCGGCGGCGGTTGCTCTCGATCACCGTCACCTCGTGGTTCTTTTCGAGCAGCTCGCGGGCCAGGTTCCAGCCGACCTTCCCCGCTCCGACGACGATGACGTACACGGTCTATACGGCCTCGCGCGCCGCGCCCTCGCGCACCGCGCTCTCCAGCATGTCGATCGCCACGCGAGTGGGGCAGATCGTGTGCATGCCCTGCTGGCGGTACCACTCGGCACGCAGGGGGTCGAGGATCCGTGCGATCACCGTCGGCACCTCGTAGCGGCGCTGGGCGATCTGGGCGATGACGATGTTCGTGTTGTCGCCGTTGGTGGAGGCGATGAAGGCGTCGGCGCTCTCGATCCCGGCGGCGAGCAGGGCGTCGGTCTCCAGCCCGGTGCCGACCGTGAAGCGGCCGCCCAGGTCCTCCCAGCCCGCGTCGAGGCCGACCTCCAGTCGCGTATGCGCCTCGGGGTCCTCGTCGAGGCAGGAGACCTCATGATCCTCGCCCAGCATCGTCCTCGCCACAGAGGAACCGACCCTTCCGCAACCGACGATCAAGATGAACACGTCACGGATACTAGATGTCGAAGGTCATGCGGGCACCTCGGGGGGCGCGGTCAGCAGTACCTGGCACGACGCCTTCTTCAGCACGTACTCGGTCGCGGCGCCGATCTCGGCCGGCTTGGCGGCGCCGATGCCGCCCAGGGTCGCGCCGCCGCGGATCTTGGTCGGCGGCTCGGCTCCGACCACGATCGCTTCGACGCCGCCTCGCCGAGCCGCCTCGACTATCCCGGCGCCGACCTTGCGCGCCCTCGTCACCGAGGCGGTCACCTTCACGTCCTCGTACTCTTCGGCGACTTCGCGGGCGCGCTCGATCGCCCGCAGCGCCTCGTCCTCCTGCTCTGACGGCAACTCGGCATCGAGCGGCAGCGTCAGTGGCACCTCCAGCACGTAGACGATCGCCAGGTGAGTCTCGTCGATTTCGCCATCCCCCTCCTGCTCGGCCGCGGCGAGCCGGCCCGCGGTGGCGACGATGTCGTCGTCGAGCTCGGTCCCGAACACCGGCACCAGGATGTTGCCGTATTCGACATCCGGCGCCTGCTTGGTCAGTGCTCTCTCGGTGACCGAGACGCGGCGGGTCAGCGAGGTTCCCTCGAAGACCTTGCGATAGACCACGTAGAAGACTAGGCCGAACAGCATCCAGCCTCCGCCGACCCAGCGCGCCCGGTCATGGAAGGCGAGGACACTGAGAAACGCGAGGGCGCTGAGCACGGCCGCGAAAAGCGTCGGCAACGGCAGCTGCGCCCCCCGCCAGGAGACGCCCCAGGGAATCCGGAACGGCCGCGGTCGGTCCGGTTCGGAAACCCTCAGGCGCAGGATCGAGAAGTGAGCGATCGTGATCGCCAGCATCGCGCCGAAGGCGTAGAGCCCGGCGAGCAACTTGACGTCGGTCGGTGCGACCAAGCCGATTGCGATCAGCCCCGAGAGCCCGATCGCAATGTGCGGCGTCGCGTAGCGGCCGTTGAGCTTGCCGAGCCAGCTGGGGATCTGGCGGTTGATCGCCAAGGTGTAGATGTGGCGGGAGACACCCAGCATCGCGGTCGTCGCGGCCCAAAAGAGAACCGGGGCGGCGACCAACGCCACGGTCCAGCGCATCGTGTCGGCAACCCAAGCGGGGTGATAGGCGGAGACCACGCCGAGGATGGGCGCCTCGACGAATTCACCCCCGAGTGCGGTTTCGGGCCCCTGCGGCCCGGCGACGACCGGCACCGCCATCAGCGCGATCGCGGCCATCCCGGCGTAGACGAGGGGCACCGCGACTGCGCCCAGCGAGACGATCCGCTTCAGATCGCGTGGCCTGACGTCGATGTCGGGCGCCAGGTCGGATGCGGCCTCGATCCCGGCGTAGGCGAGCATTGCGATCACCGAGGCGTAGACGATGTCCTCGATGGTGGGGTTGGTGAAGAGATGGATCTGGTCGGTGAGGCGATCGGGGTGCAGGACGGCGAGCACACCGACGCCGATCACCGCGAGCTGGAGGGCGATGTCGGCAAGAGCCAGAACGCTGAGCGTGCGCGCTCTGCCACGCCCGGTGACGTTGAGGATGTTGAGCCCACAGGCGGCGACGATCACCAGGCCCGCGACGCCGATCTCCCAACCCGGCCTGGAGAGATCGCCGGAGATCGGCTCCAGGTAGTGGGGAACAGAGATCGCAGCCAGAGCGGCGACGATCAGGTAGTCGATCAGGATCGCCCAGCCCGCGATGAACGCGACCAGCTCGTTGAAAGCGTGGCGGGCAAAGCTGGAGGAGCCCCCCCGCTCGCGGATCATCGCGCCGCCCTCGACGTAGCTGAGCGTGGTCAGCACAAACAGCAGGCCCGCGGCGAGGAAGATCAGCGGGGTTAGGCCAAGGCCGCGGTCGGCGACGACACCGAGCGAGAAGTAGATCGAAAAGCCGACGGCGGAGTAGACGGCGACGAACAGGCCGGGGACGCCGAGGCCGCGGTTCAGCAGGGGTTCCAGGCGGGGCGTGCGTTGCTGCCCCGGTTGGTCGGGCTGCTCCACCGGCTGCTCATGGGAGCTGTCGGCCGCGGGTCCTGTCGGAA
>JASLJO010000033.1 GCA_030152505.1 Solirubrobacterales bacterium
GGCGTTGGGTGCCGGCATCCCCTTTCCCTCGCGCCTCGGCACCCCCGAGGAGTACGCGCAGCTCGCACGGTCGATCGTCGAGAACCCGATGCTTAACGGGGAGACGATCCGCCTCGACGGCGCCCTGCGCATGCCGCCAAAGTGACGGTGGAGCGATTGTGGGGACGATAGACCCCCGAAGTGCTCCATATGCCCCGGGTCAGTCGGTGCCGCTCGCCTCGGGATCGCGCCAGACGTGCTTGCGCCAGGGCGGCGTGACGGCAAAGGCATAGTCGTCGCCTTCGGCCACGGTGATCGGCTCCAGCGGCACCAGGTGGACGCGGCGGCCGGGGACGATGCGGTCGATGTTGCCGAGGAAGCCGTCGGTATTTCCCGCGTGACTGCCGCCGGAGACGAGCAGCAGGCGCGTCTCGGGCCCCCAACCGTTGCCGGGCCTGGCGCCGACGGCTTCGGCGCCTTCGCGGAGGAGGTCGACGCCCATGTCCGAGCCCGCGTTGGCGACACTGTGGGCGTAGTTGTAGCCGTGGTGGGAGGAGGCGCGCTCGTCGACCTCGCCGTCGGGGCCGATGCGGATTTGGACGCTTTCCCAGTCGTCCTCGTGGTAGCCCTCGTCCTCGGCGATCGGCACCCCGCGCAGGGTGGCCGAGTCGGCGTAGTAGAGCCAGTACTGCAGGTAGAGATAGCCGGCGGGCGGTCCCGAGCAATCGCCCGCCGTGTCGGAACCGCCGCGGCAATCGACGACGTGGACGAACGCCGTCACGTGCTCGCCGCTGTCGGTCAGGTGGACGAGCCCCCGCGGCGTCCCGTCCCCGCATTCGGTCGCCCGGCAGCGGCGGAAGTCGACTGGCAGCGCCCTCGACCCGCGCTCGAGCATGATCGTCGGCATGTGCCGTCGCACCAGCCGTCCCACCTCGTCGCCGTAGACCGCGATCAGCGTCGGCTCGTCCCCGCACCCGTCGGCCATCGAGGCCGCACAGAGGAGCCGCGAGGCCAGAACCCCCGCCAACCCCGTCCCCGACACTCGCATCCCGGCGGCAAGGAGCGCCAGGAACACGAGCCCCACCACCGTCACGATCCCAACCCACTCCACTGTTCCCTGCCCGCGTTCGTCCACATATACCCAAGGGCCGGGGGGAGCGGATCTCTCCCCCTGGACCGCAAACTGCTGACGATTAGAGGTTTTGGATCTCGGCGGCTATTTCGCCAGCGGCGGCTTTGGCGTCGGCGAAGAGCATCGAGGTGTTCGGTTCGTAGAAGAGGTCGTTGTCGATGCCGGCGAAGCCGGGGCTGAGGGAGCGCTTGATCACGATCACCTGCTGGGCCTCACTGACTTCGATGATCGGCATGCCCGCGATCGGGCTGTCGGGGTCGTTCTTCGCCGCCGGGTTGGTGACGTCGTTGGCGCCGACGATCACGGCCACGTCGGTGCGCGGCATCTCCGGGTTGATGTCCTCCATCTCGCGCAACTGCTCGTAGGGCACGTCGGCCTCGGCGAGGAGGACGTTCATGTGGCCGGGCATGCGGCCCGCGACGGGGTGGATCGCGTAGTTGACGGTGATTCCGCGCTTCTCCAGCTCGTCGGCGACCTCCTTGATCGCGTGCTGGGCCTGGGCGACGGCGAGGCCATAGCCAGGGACGATCACGACGGAGTCCGCGTAGGCGAGCTTGATCGCCGCGTCCTGGGCGCCGATCGAGGTATGCGGCCTCTCCTCGCCGGACCCTGCCCCGCCGCCCGCCGGGGCGCCGCCGAAGCCGGCGAAGAGGACGTTGCCCACGGAGCGGTTCATCGCCGTCGCCATCTCCATCGTCAGGATCGTTCCCGAGGAGCCAACCAGGGTGCCGGCGACGACCAGCGCCACGTTGTCGAGAGCGAAGCCCGCGGCCGCGGCGGAGAGGCCGGTGAAGGCGTTGAGCAGCGAGATCACGACCGGCATGTCGGCACCGCCGATCGGCAGCACGACGAGGTTGCCGAGCAGCGCAGCGGCAATCAGGATGCCGATGAAGATCGCCTGCGAGGGATCGCCATTGTTGGTGGCGATATCGACGCAGGCGGCGACGATGCCGATCAGCAGGACGACGTTGATCACCTGCTGACCGGGCACGGCGAGCGGCCGGGTCGGGATCAGGTCCTGAAGCTTGGCGAAGGCGATGTTCGAGCCCCAGAACGAGACCGAGCCGACGACGGCGGCGAAGAGGACCGGGATCAGCGTGTCGAGCGGGATGTCCTCGCCAAGCGAAATGCCGTGGCGGATCTCCGACCAGGCGATCAATGCGACGGCGCCACCGCCGACACCGATGTAGAGGGCGACCATCTGCGGCATCTCGGTCATCTGCACGCGAACCGAGGCAATGACGCCGACGGCGGTGCCGATCCCGAGGCCGAGTGCGATCAGCCCCCAATTGCCGATGCCGTCGAGCAGCAGCGTGGTGACGACGGCGATCGCCATGCCACCGGCGGCGATCAGGTTGCCCTGCTTCGCGGAGGTCGGGTGGGTGCCGCGTTTGACGCCGATGATGAATAGCGAGAAGGCGACGATGTAGAGCGCCGTCGCGGCATCGCCGCCCGGCTTGAGCACGGCCTCGATCATGGGCCACCCTCCCCGTCGTCAGCCTTCGGTTTGGGCTTTTTGGAGAACATGCCGAGCATCCGGTCGGTGACCATGAAGCCACCGACGATGTTGATCGCACCGAAGGCGATCGCGATCGTGCCGATCACGTACTCGAGCGGGTCATTGGCGTAGCCGACGACGATCAGCCCGCCGAGCATGACGATGCCGTGAATCGCGTTGGTCTGCGACATCAGCGGCGTGTGCAGGGTGGTCGGCACCTTCGAGATCACCTCGAAGCCGACGAAGGCGGCGAGCACGAAGATCGTGATCTCGGTGAAGAGGCTCATCTACTTCGCCGCCCTCTCGTTGCGGATCTCGCCGCCCTGGGTGATGCAGGCGGCAGCGACGATGTCGTCCTCGAAGTCGACGTTCAGCTCGCCCTCGTCGGTGACGAGCAGGCTGAGCAGGTTCTCGAGGTTCTTGGCGTAGAGCTGCGAGGCGGGCACCGGCATCTCGCTGGCGAGGTTGCGCGGGCCGATCACCTTGACACCGCCCTCGACGACCGTCTGCGCCGCCTCGGTCAGCTCGCAGTTGCCGCCGCTCTCGGCGGCGAGGTCGACGATCACCGAGCCCGGTTCCATGCTGCGCACCGCCTCGGCGGTGATCAGCAGCGGCGCCGGACGACCGGGAATCGCCGCCGTGGTGACGATCACGTCCTGTTTGGCGGCGTTCTCGCCGATCGCCTCGACGACCTTGGCGTTCTCCTCGTCGGTCAGCGGCCGCGCATAGCCTCCCTCGCCTTCGGCGTCGGGGATGAAGTCGAGTTCGAGCGGCCGGCCGCCGAGCGAGGCGATCTGCTCCCAGGCGGCGCGGCGGATGTCGAAGCCGGTGACGATCGCACCCAGCCGCTTCGCCGTGGCGACCGCCTGCAGGCCGGCGACGCCGGCGCCCAGCACCAGCACCTTGGCCGGTGGCACCGTGCCGGCGGCGGTGGTCATCATGCCGAAGAAGCGGCCCGACTCACGCGCGGCGATCAGCATCGCCGCGTAGCCGCCAGCGGCGGCCTGCGAGGAAAGGGCGTCCATCGCCTGTGCCCGCGTCGTCCGCGGGATTGCCTCCATGGCGAAGCTGGTGACGCCGGCGGCGGCGAGCGCCCTGTTGGTCTCGGCGGCGGTCCAGGGCGAGAGGTGACCGATCAGAAGCTGGCTGGAGTCGAGGCGGCCGATCTGCTCGGTGGTGGGGACGGCGACGCGGAGGACGACGTCGGCGCCCCAGGCGACGTCGGGGTCGACGACTTCCGCGCCCGCCTCCTCGTACTGAGAGTCGGGATGGCCGGCGGCGTCGCCAGCGCCGCGCTCGACCACCACGTCGACGCGCTCGTTGCGCTTCAGCGATTTGACGACATCAGGGACGAGCGCAACCCGGCGCTCCCCCTCGGTGGTCTCTTTCGGCACTCCGATCTTCATGGCGTCACCTGCGGCGGGGGAGCCTATGACAAGCGGCTAGCTCGATGCCTCGACACCCGCAAGAGCGGCGAGTCGCTCCAAGGTGTGCAGTTGCTGGTCGCGCTCGACGTGCACCGGGGAGACGATCAGGCGGTCGATGCCGGCGCCGCGGAAACGCTCGATCCGCTCCGCCACCTCGGCCTCGCTGCCGACCAGCGAGGTCGCCTCGACGATCTCGTCGGGCATCGCCTCGAAGGCACCGCCTTTGTCGCCCTCCTGGTAGCGGCGCTGGACCTCATCGGCGACCTCGCCGAAGCCGAAGCGGTGGGCGAGATCGACGTAGAAGTTGGTCTTGCGGCTGCCCATGCCGCCGAAGTAGAGGACGAGGCCGGCCTTGACCACGTTCTTGGCAGCCTCCTGGTCGCCGTCGATCGCCACCTGCAGCGAGGGGCTGACCTCGAGGTCGGAGCGCTGCCGGCCACCCTTGGCGAAGCCCGCCTCGAGGTGCTCCCCCCAGGTCTGCTCGAAGGCGTCGACGCTGAAGAAGATCGGGATCCAGCCGTCGCAGATCTCCGCCGCCATCTCGACCGATTTGCGCCCGATCGCACCGACGAAGACGGGGATCTGAGCCCGCTCGGGGTGGAAGTTGAGCTTCAAGGGCTTGCCCTCGCCGTCCGGCAAGGGCAGCTGGTAGTGCTCGCCCTGGTGGTCGAGCTTGCCCTCACGGGCCACGATCGCGCGCACGACTTCGATGTACTCGCGGGTGCGACCCCAGGGCTTTGCGTAGGGGACGCCGTACCAGCCTTCGGAGACCTGCGGGCCCGACGGACCGAAGCCGAAGATGAAGCGCCCGCCGGAGAGCTTGTCGATCGTCGCCCCGGCCATCGCCGCGGCCGCAGGGGGGCGGGCCGGCACCTGTAGGATCGCCGCGCCCAGGTTGATCGTCTTCGTCTGCGGCGCCAGCCAGGCGAGCACGCTGACCACGTCGGAGCCGTAGGACTCGGCCGCCCAGACCGACTCGAACCCGGCCGCCTCGGCCGCCTGCACGACCTCGACCGCGTCCTCGCCCGCGGGGCCGATGCCCCAGTAGCCGAGGTTTAGTCCCAGTTTCAGAGCCATCCGCCTGGAACCCTATTGAATGTCCCCTTGATGGCAGCGAGCGCCGCCACACCCGACGCCGCCGAGCGCGGCCTGAGCAGCGCCGAGGCGGCCAAACGGCTGCGAAAGCTCGGCTCGCCGCCAGATAACTCCTCGCGCTCGACCTCGAGCATCGTCGCCGGCAACGTCTTCACCCTCTTCAACCTGATCATCGGCGTCTTCTTCGTGCTGATCCTCTCCCTGGGGCTGATCGCCGATGCCGTCTTCGGCGTGATCGCGATCGTCAACTCCTACATCGGCATCCGTCAGGAGCTGAAGGCGAAGCGGACGCTCGATGAGCTCGCGGTGCTGGTCGCCCCCCATGCCAAGGCGCTCCGCGACGGCGGCGTGGTCAGCCTGGTGGCGGAGGAGATCGTGCCTGGCGACGTGGTCGCAATCGAGCCGGGGGACCAGCTCGTCGCCGACGGCGAAGTCATCGCCAGCCGCGGCATGACCCTCGACGAGTCGATGCTGACCGGCGAGGCCGACGGCGTGCCCAAGGACGTCGGCGAGCGGGCCCTCTCGGGGTCCTTCTGCATCGCCGGTTCCGGCCGCTACCGGGTGGACGCCGTGCGCGAGCAAAGCTACGCGGGCAAGCTGGCCGGCGAGGCGAAAGCCTTCCGCCATCCGCCCTCGCCGCTGCAGAGCGAGGTCAACCGGGTGATCGTCGCCTGCACCTGGGCGATGCTGCCGCTGGCGGCGCTGCTGCTGCTCACCTTCCAGATCCGGGGCACCGACCTGGTCGAGGCGGCGCAGACCGCGACCGCCGGCCTGGTGACCCTGATCCCCGAGGGCATGGTCCTGCTGATGAGCGTCACCTTCGCCGTCGCCGCCGTGCGGCTCGCCCGCAAGGACACCCTCGTGCAGCAGATGAGCGCCAGCGAGAGCCTCGCCGCGGTCGACACGATCTGCGTCGACAAGACGGGCACGCTGACCGACGGACGGTTGCAGCTGCTCGGGGTCGAGGTCGCGGAGGAAGGCGATGCCGACGAGGCGACGGCGGCGCTGGGGCGCTTCGCCGCCAGCGCCGGCGATCGCAACCGCACGCTGGAGACCATCGCCGAGAGCTTCCCGGCGCAGCCCGTGCGGGTGGGCGGCGAAGTCCCCTTCTCCTCCAAATGGAAGTGGAGCGGCCTGCACTTCGGCGGAGTCAGCTATGTGCTGGGGGCGCCGGACATCCTCGCCGCGAGCGGCGCGCTGCAGCTGCCGCCGGGCCTGGCGCGCAAGCTGGAGGAAGAGACGGCGGCGGGGCGAAGGGTCGTCGCCTTCGCCAGGTCGAGCGAGACGCTTCCCGAGGACCCGGCGCACACCCCTCCCCCACCCCTGACCGCCATCGCCCTGGTCGTGCTGGAGGAGACGCTGCGTGCCGACGCCGCCGAGACGATCGCCTTCATCCGCTCCGAAGAAGTCGACCTGAAGCTGATCTCCGGCGACGCGCGGGCGACGGTCACCGCGGTCGCCTACGCCGTCGGCGTGCCGGCCGACGCGGGCGTGATCGAGGGCTCAGAGCTGCCCGAGGACCCCGAGCAGCTGGCGGTTGTCGCACAGCGCGACACGATCTTCTGCCGGATCGCGCCCGAGCAGAAGCGGGCGCTGGTCGAGGCGCTGCGGGCGTCGGGTCGCTACACGGCGATGATCGGCGACGGGGTCAACGACGTGCCGGCGCTGAAGCAAGCCCGCCTCGCGGTGGCGATGGGCTCCGGCGCCCAGGTGACCAAGGGGATCGCCGACGTGGTTCTGCTCAAAGACGAGTTCGCGCGGCTGCCCGAAGCGGTCGCCGAGGGGCGGCGGATCGCCCGCAACATCCACCGCCTCGGCCGTCTCTACCTGACCAAGAGCGTCTACGCGGCGGCGCTGATCCTGCTCGTCGCCGTACCGGGCTTCGCCTTTCCCTTCCTCCCCCGCCACCTCACCCTGGCCGCCTTCCTGACGATCGGTGTCCCCTCCTTCGTCCTCGCCCTCGCGCCCTCCGACGGGCCGCTCTACCGCGGTCGCCTGCTGCGCGCCTTGGCCGCCTTCGCCGTGCCGGCCGGGCTGGCGACGGCGCTCGGCTCGATCCTCTGCTTCTTCCTCGTCGACACTGTCTTCGGCGGCACCCTGGAGGAGGGACGCACCGCGGCGACGACGACGCTGATCGTCCTCGGCCTCGCCTTCGTCCTCCTGCTCGAGCGCGGCCCCGGCCGCGAGCACATCGCCATCCAGAGCTACATGCTGGCGATGGTCGCCGGACTCGGCGCCCTCTTCGCCCTGATCCTCGCCGCCGCCCCGGTGCGCGATTTCTTCGAGATGACCCTGCTGACCGCGAGCCAGTGGTTCCTCGCCCTGCTCTGCTCGGCGATCGGCCTGACGATCGCCAGCCTGCTGTGGCGCCTCCCCCAGATCGAACGCCTGGAAGAGCCCTGACCGGCGCATATCGGCATCCTCGGTCGGGCTGCCTTCGGGTCACGCACCAAAGTGCGCTCCCCTCGTCAGCCTCCCTGCGTCCTTGATCTGCTTGGTCAGGACCCTTCCAGGGGGAGAACTACCGAGAGATCGCGTTCCGGGAAGGGAAGCGGGTCGGTGGTGCGGTCGAACTCGGGGAGGGCGTCGGAGGCGAGGCCTTCGAAAGCACTACGGACAGCGGTGAGGTAGTCGCGGCTGACGAAGATGTTGCCGTCGGCTGCGCCCTGGTGACAGCGCTCGCGGGCCTCTGCGAGGCCGAAGTAGGCGAAGACTCGGGCGCCGAGCTCGGGCTCGAAGGCGGCGGTGACCTCGACCCTCTCGTAGTTGAGCTCGCGCCTATCAAGAGCCTCCAGGCGCGCCGAGTCGACCGGCAGGGCCAGGCCATTTACCGTCGATCCGTTCTCCTCGCGCAGGTCGAGGTAGGCGATGCGGATCCGCGGCCGCTCACCGCTACTCCGGTCGAGCCAGTGCTTGGCCTCCTCACCCCCTTCCCAGTTGTTCATCGCCACCCCCCAGCAGCGACGAAAACCGCGCAGGCAACCATTTGATGCGGCCGGCTCATTCAGCGCGGCCAGGGATGCGTAGCCGAACACGTAGACCGATCCCGGTAGGGGTGGAGCGTCTTGTACTTTTTCGCGGCCGACCATCGTCCGTAGCCACAGACGTAGCTCGAAAAAGTTAAGCGGAACCCCTGCCGGGATCGGTCATCCGTTATCGGGCGGCAGGACAAACTGCGAAACGATCAGGTTGGCGGCGAGGCGTGGCTCGGCGCCCTCGCGGCGGCGCTCCATCCGCACCTCGATCACGACCGTGCTCTTGCCGGCATGCAGGGGCTCGCCGACGGCGACGATCTCGTCGCCGAGCACCCCGGCGGCGAAGACGTTCAGCTTCAGCTCGATCGTGGTGAAGTTGTGCCCCGCCGGGATGCCGCGGAAGGTCGACCAGGCGGCGACCGTGTCGCCGAGCGCAGTCCAGACACCGCCATGGACGAAGCCACCGGGGTGCAGATGGCGCTCGTCGACGACGATCCGCCCGCGCGCATGCGTGTCCTCGATCTCCAACGGCTCGATCCCGAGGTCGCCCGGGAAGCTCCCCGGCAGGAAGTTCCGCACCGACTCCGGCGTGATCAGGCTGCTGGGATGCGGCGGTGCGTCGCTCATGCGGCCAGAGCGTATGCGCCGGGCTCCAGCGTCGCCGTCCGCCGCCGGTAAGTGCTCCACAGCCACGGCCACTGCTGCGGGTCGTTGCCGTTCTCATCGACGTACCAGTTGGTGCAGCCGCTGTGCCAGACCGTGCCCGCGAGGGCCTCGCGCAGCTCGCGGTCGAAGCGTTCCGCCACCTCGCGCCGCACCTCGATCCGGCCGGCCTCGGCGCGATCCAGCTCGCGCAGCCCCGCGAGCACGTGCCCCATCCCTGCCTCGATCGTGTAGATGACCGAGCCGGTGCCGCCGTTGGTGTTCGGCCCGTAGAGCAGGAACATGTTGGGGAAGCCGGGGACGCTGAGACCGAGGTAGGCGCGTGCCACCTCAGCCCACTCCTGCGCCAGGGCGCCGTCACGGCCGCTGATCTCCATTGGGGCGACGAAGCCATGGGTGGCGAAGCCGGTGGCAAGCACGAGCACGTCGACCCGCCGCTCGACGCCGGCCCCGTCGCGGATGCCGCCTGGCGTCACCGCGGCGATCCCCTCCGTCACCAGCTCCACGTTCGGCTCGGTCAGGGACGGATACCACTCGTCGGTCAGCATCATCCGCTTGCAGCCGAGCTCATCGCTCGGCATCACCTTGCGACGCAGCTCGGGATCCTCGATCGCCGCCGTGATCTGGCGGCGACCCACAGCGCGGAGCACCGGCAACAACCACTGGTGGCGCGTCATCGCCGCCGCGCCGAACTCCATCGTGGCGAGGATGAGAGCGCGATCGAGGCGCCGCAGCGCCGGGAAGCGCTTGAAGGCGGCGTGGGCCCGCTCGGAGTAGGCGTAGTCCATCTTGGGGAACGTCCAACCGGGCGAGCGCTGGTAGACGTCGAGCCAGGCGACGGCGGGCTGGATCGCGGGCACGACCTGGATCGCGCTGCACCCGCTCCCGACGACCGCCACCCGCTTGCCGGTCAGGTCGACGTCGTGGCGCCACTCGGCGGTGTGGAAGGCGGGGCCGTCGAAGCTCTCCAGGCCGGGAATCGCCGGTGTCTTGGGAACCGAGAGCTGTCCGCAGGCCGTAAGCAGGATCTCGGCCTCGTGCCGGCCGCCACTCGTCTCGAGCCGCCACCTGCCCCGCTCCTCGTCCCAGCGGGCGCTCTTCACCTCGGTGCCGGTGCGGACCCTGTCGAGCATGCCGAAGCGGCGCGCGACCCCTTCCACGTAGGCCTGGATCTCCGCCTGCGGCGCGTAGCGGCGCGACCAGCGGTTCGGCGCGAAGGAGAACTCGTAGAGGTGAGAGGGCACGTCACAGGCGGCGCCGGGGTAGGTGTTGGCGTTCCAGACGCCGCCGACCCGCTCGCCCTTCTCGAAGACGGTGACGTCCTCGTAGCCGGCGCGCTTCAGCATCACGGCGGCCCCGACCCCGCCGAAGCCGCCGCCGACAATGGCGATCGAGCGCGGGCGAAGCGGCGTTCCGTTGCTAGTTGACATCCGAGCCCAGGCCGTAGTCGCCGAAGGGCTCGTCGCGTTCGCGGACAGCCTGCTTAAAGCCGCCCTCGGCGGCGCGGCGGACGAAGTCGTGGCCCTCCTCGGTGTGGCGGGCGATGCCGTCGAAGAAGGTGCCGAGCAGCTGGGTTTGCTGCAGTCCCTGGGAGTAGAGCGACTGGTTGACCAGCATCTTCATCATCACCAGCTGGTTGATCGGCAGGCGGGCGACACGCTCGAGCAGCGCCTCGAAACGCTGGTCGAGCTCCGCCGGCGGGGCCGCCTCGGTCGCCAACCCCCACTCCGCCGCCTGCTCGCCGCTGAGCGAGTCGCCGGTGAGCAGCA
>JASLJO010000040.1 GCA_030152505.1 Solirubrobacterales bacterium
TCCGCAAATTGCGGGTTTTTGCCGTCCTGTCGTCCGCCCGCTTCGCCAAGGTGCGGCGCGTGCCCACACAGACGCGCACGCACGATGCTTCAAAGGAGGGCTCTGGCGCGGGCAAGCTGGCCCGCGAAGTGTCCGTGCTGCAGGCGTCGCTGCTGGGCAAGCTCCACGACGAGATGGACGGCGGCAACGCGGCGCTGTTCGCCGCCGCCGCGCAGAAGCTGGCCGAGGAGTTCGGCTCGGTTACGGCGACCGCTGTCGGCACGCTGTGGGAGGGTGGCGGAGAGACGGCGCGAGCGGAGGAGGACGAGCATCCGAGCCTCTACCGCCCCGGGCAGATGCGCCGCCGACTGGACCAGTTGCTCGAGTGCCACCGTCGCTACGAGCAGGCCTTTGCCATCGTGGTGTTCGACGTCGAGGGGCCAGGCACGCGCGAGGACGATGGCGGCGGCCGCCAGACGGCGCTTGCCGTGGTTGGTGCCGCGCTCAGCGAGAGCGTCCGTCTGGTTGACGAGACCTTCCGCCTCGAGGAGGACGCACTCTGCGTGCTCGCCCCGGGCCAGAGCACCGTCGGCGGCGTGCAGATGGCCGAGCGCCTGTTGGTCCAGCTCGACGAGCTGGAGCGGGCGGGCGGCCTGCGGATCGGTATCTCGGCCGGCGTCGTCGCCTGTCCCGAGCACGGCAACGACGCCGAGGAGCTGCTGCGCAAGGCGGACGAGGCGATGTGGCGTGCCCGTGCCGTCGGCCAGCCCGTCGGCGTGGGTGCCTTGGAGCAGCTTTTGCAAGATCGCTGACAGATTCCCGAAATCTGTCCATAACTCGTGTAAACCTGGAAATCCGGTGCCAGAATGCTGCGCGTGCCCGGAATTCGAACCAACGCCGCGGCGGAGGTCTTGGGGGTCAGCCCCAACACCCTGCGCAGCTGGGAGCGCCGCTACGGCTACCCGGTGCCGAAGCGCACGCCCGGCAACCATCGCAACTACGAGCTGGTCGAGCTGCAGACGCTGCGCGACGCGCTCGCCGAGACGGGCAACATCTCCTCGGCGATCGAGCTGGCGCGCCAGCGCCAGGAAGCGCCGGCCAGCGGCGGCAGCCTGCTGATTGCTTTCCAGAACTTCGACGAGGGCGCCGCCGACCGCGCGATCGAGCAGAGCCTCGCGGTGCGGCCGCTGGAGCGCACGGTGGAGGAGCTCCTGTTGCCCGCCGTCGATGAGCTCGCCACCGACCCGGAGCGCAGCGCCGAGCTGGAGTTCGCCGCTCGCTGGGCGACCGGCTGGCTGCACAGCGCCCGCCGGCTCGCCTCGACCGCTTCACGCCCCGCCGGGATCCTTCTGCTCGATTCGAGCCGCGGGTCAGATGTCGAGGCGGTTCACGCCCAGGCGCTCGACCTCGCCCTGCGCCGCGCCGGCTTCCGCGTGCTGATGCTCTCCGACGAGCTCGGTGAGGAGCGGATGGAGCGCGCCCTCGGTGCGCTGGACCCGACCGCGATCGTCCTCTGCGGGCCAGGTGCCGATACTCCCTCGGCCGTCCAGCTCGTGCGCAAGATCCGCGAGGCGGGCTTCGATGCACCGCTCTACGGCTTCCGCGCCAGCGGCCTGATCGGGGATGCGATCCCCAGCGCCGGTGAGCATCCCAGCCACGTGACCGGGATGCTCAACGCCGACCTGCGCCGCCGCGCCAGCCAGGCTTTCGCCTAGCCGGCGCGACGTCGGGTCTCTCCCTAGAGGGAGGCGATCGCTTTTTTGGCGGCCGTGGAGACCACTTTCGGCAGCGGTGCGAAGTCCAGCGCCGCTCCGTATTTCTGGCCGATCGTGACGGCGTAGTTGAGGAACTGCTGCAGGAAGCCCTTCTGGGGGGCGTTGTGCGGCACGATCGCGTAGGTGAAGGTAGAGAGCGGGTAGGCAATCTTGGCCTTCGCCGGTGGGTTGGTGATGTTGATCGTGTTGGCGTTCGAGAGGTGCGTCACGTAAGACGCGGCCGATTCGATGTTCTTCAGGTTCGGCAGCTCGAAGTTGCCCGCCTTGTTCTGCAGCGCAGCCGCGCCGAGACCGGCGGCGATCAGGTAGGAGGCCGAGATGTAACCGATCGAACCGTTGGTCGAGGTAACGGTCGAGGTGACACCGGAGTTGCCTTTGGCGCCGACACCTTTCGGGAACTGAACGCTCGTGGAGGAGCCGACTTCTTTCTTCCACGCAGGGCTGACTTTGGTCAGGTAGCTGGTGAATGCGTAGGTGTCGCCGGAGCCGTCACTGCGGAAGACCGGAGTGATGGTCAGACCCGGCAGTTTGACGCCCGGGTTCAGTTTCTTGATCTTGGGGTCGTTCCACTTCGTGATCTTGCCGAAGTAGATACTGGCCACGATCGAGCCGGTCAGGTTGAGTTTTTTGACCCCCGGGATCTTGAAGCCGATGCCGGTGGCGGTCAGCGCCCAGGGAATCTGCACGCAGCTGTTGCAGGCACCCGCCTGTTCGGGAGTCAGCGGGGCATCGGAGGCGCCGAAGTCGACCGTCCGAGCGGTGATCTGGGCGATACCCGCACCGGAGCCGACTGCGCCGTATTTGACCGGGATGCCTTCTTTGATTTCGAAGCCACTGATCCAGTTGGCCATCAGAGGCGCGACCAATGAGGATCCGGCTCCGGTGAGGCCTGCGGCGGAGGCGTTGGCCACTCCCGTCGCCATGACGATGACGGTCATGAGGGCCACACCAAGCAACCTGATGCGATTCAAGAGAATTCCTTTCGGTTCGTTCGATGTCTCTTTCGGGCGCACGGTGCAGCCCGGGCGGGGCATAGCATGGGGCCGCGAAATCACACACATGTTTCAATCTTGTGAAAGAGATGCATCGCACGATTGGTACTGACTCGTAGGGTCACATTCAGGACTGTTATCAACTTGTTACTAACTTGTATCCAAATCGTGAAAATCGAGGTGTAGCGCACCGGAGACGGTGAATCTCCTCTACGCTGCGCGCCGATGAGCGGCACTACCGCAAATCCGGCGTATGTCGCCGGGCCCGGCGACCGCAGTGGGCGCTCGGCGAACCGGCTTCGCCGCATCGACCGGATCGGTGACGGCCTGCTCTTCGGCCTCTGCGCATTCGCCGCCCTGCTCGGCGTCGTCGTCCTCCTGCTGATCGGTTACCAGATCGTGCACGGCGCAAGTCCCTCGATCTCGGAATTCGGGCTCGGCTTCCTCACCCACACCACCTGGCAGCCAAACTTCAACGTCTACGGCGCCGGCACGCTCATCTTCGGCACCGTCGTCAGCTCCTTCGTCGCGCTGGCGATCGCCGGGCCGATCGCCGTCTCGATCGGCCTCTTCCTCAGCCTGCTGGCGCCGAAGGGGGTGCGCGGCGTGATCTCGCCGCTGGTCGAGATGCTCGCCGCGATCCCCAGCGTCATCCTCGGCTTCTGGGGCATCCTCGTCCTCGCCCCCTTCGTCCAGTCCGACATCGAGCCTTGGCTCCATGGGACGCTCGGCTTCATCCCCCTGTTCGGGCCGCCGCAGACCACTGGCGCCAGTGTCTTCACCGCCAGCCTGATCCTGACGATCATGATCATCCCGATCGTCGCCTCGATCTCGCGCGACCTCTTCCTCGCAGTCCCGCCCGAGATGCAGGACGGCGCCAGCGCGCTCGGCGCGACCCGCTGGGAGGTCGTGCGTGGGGTGGTGCTGCCCACCACCGCATCCGGTGTCACCGCTGCGTCGCTACTGGGCCTCGGCCGCGCTCTGGGCGAGGCGATCGCGGTCACGCAGGTGATCGGCGCCGGCTCGGAAATCAACGTTGACCTGTTCAAAACCGGCGACACCTTGGCGGCGCGGATCGCCAACCAGTTCCCCGGCGCGATCACCGAGATGCACATCGCCTCGCTCTACTACCTCGGCGTGATCCTGCTCGTGATCGGGCTGCTCTCCAACTTCCTCGCCCAGTGGATCCGCCGCCGTTTCGACTACTCGCGGAGCGTGGCGAAGTGAGCGAAGCCGGCTTCGATCCGACCGCGCCGCTGACCGCCTCCGGCAACCTGCGCCGGCGCCGCGTCGTCAGTCGCATCACCGAAGTGGGCGCGACCGGCGCCGCGATTGCCGCCGTCGCGGTCCTCGGCATCGTCACCTACACCGTCCTCTCCCGCGGCGCCAAGGCGATCAGCCTCGACTTCCTCTTCACCGGCGAACCGACGGGTATCGGGCCGGCGATCCTCGGCACCGGCCTGATAGTTCTCGTCGCGACTGCGATCGCGATGCCGATCGGCGTCCTCACCGCGATCTACCTGACCGAGTTCTCCGGCTCGCGCATCTCGAGGGTGGTCCGCTCGACGCTGGACCTGATGAACGGGTTGCCCTCGATCGTCGTTGGCCTCTTCGTATTCGTGCTGCTGGTCAAACCGACGCAGACCCTGTCCGCTCTTGCGGGCGCACTTGCGCTCGCGGTCATCGAGCTGCCGCTGATCGCCCGCGGCAGCCAGGAGGTGCTGCTGTTGGTGCCGAACAGCCTGCGCGAAGCATCCGACGCGCTCGGCGTCAGCCGCTGGCGCTCGGTGCTGACCGTGATCCTGCCGACCGCGCTCAGCGGCATCGTGACTTCGACCGTGCTTGCGGTCGCCCGTGCCGCGGGCGAGACGGCGCCACTGATCCTCCTCACCCCGACCAGCGTCGGGAGCGATTTCAATCTCAACATCTTCGAAGCGCTTCCCAGCATCCCGGTGACGATCTTCACCCTCTCCGAGGAAGCGAACCCCGAAGGCTTCACCCGCGCCTGGGGCGCCTCGCTGATCCTGCTCTCGGCGATCCTCTTCGCCAGCCTCGGCGCCCGAGCCCTGCTTGCCCGCAGTCGTGCGAGGATGACGCGATGAGCGGCAACCTCGACTCTTTCGCCGGCTTCGAGCGCGAGGCGGCCGCGATCCCGGGTCGAGTCCGGATCCAGAGCGGTCCGACGGCGGACCCGGCCGGCGCCAATGGGGCGGCGAGCAGGGAGGCCGGGCTCGAAGCCGTCTTCGAAGCCCGCGAGGTCTCGGTCTTCTACGGTCGCAAACGGGCACTCGCCGCTGTCAATCTGCGCATCCCGCGCAACCGGATCACCGCGTTGATCGGGCCCTCTGGTTGCGGCAAGACGACCTTCCTGCGCAGCCTCAACCGGATGAACGACTCGGTGCAGAGCTTCAGGCTCGAGGGCCAGATCCTCTACCACGGCCACGACATGTACGCGAGCAACGTCGACCGGGTCGAGGTGCGGCGCCGGATCGGCATGGTCTTCCAGAAACCGAACCCGTTCGCCAAGTCGATCTACGACAACATCGCGTGGGCGCCGCGCAACCTCGGCCTCAAGCATGGCCTCGACGACCGGGTCGAGCAGGCCCTGCGGGGCGCCGCCCTCTGGGACGAGGTCAAGGACCGGCTCAAGGACAGCGCCCTCGGCCTCTCCGGCGGCCAGCAGCAGCGCCTCTGCATCGCCCGCGCGATCGCGATCGAACCCGACGTCCTGCTGCTGGACGAGCCCGCCTCCGCGCTCGACCCGATCGCCACGGCCTCGATCGAGGATCTGATGCACAGCCTCAAAGGCCGCTTCACGATCGTAATCGTCACCCACAACATGCAGCAGGCGGCGCGAGTCGCCGATCGCACCGCCTTCTTCAGCCTCGATGCGAGCAGCGGCGAGCCGTCGGGAACGCTGATCGAGTTCGCCGACACCGAGACGATCTTCAGCCACCCCGCCGATCCACGCACCCGCGACTACGTCAGCGGCCGCTTCGGTTAGCGGCCTGGGGGCGTCACCGAGCGGGGTCTCAGCGGCGCAGGATCGAGTCGCTGGAGACCTGTGCCAGCAGTGGCTGGCCACACTGCCAGCAGTAGGTCGCGCCGCTCGAGTGCGGCGCGCTGCAGCCGGAGCAGGTACCGGCCGTTCCGGTCTCCTCGGTGCGCACGATGCGTTCGATCTCGCTCAGCTCGGCATCCGCATCCTGAAGCGCGACGGCCCGCTTGACCAGGACCTCGACCTTCATCTGATTGCGGATCGCCATCTCGTAGGCGAGGCCGCCGAGGTCCCATTGGAGCTCCGCCACCCGGGCGATCAACTGATCGCGCCTCCGTTCAAGGTCGACCAGCAGCTCGTTGCCGATTGCAGGGCTGGGCGGTGGCGCCTGCGCCGTGGTGCGACCGGGCGCCACGCCAGGGGCGGTCGCCTGGCCATTGCCATTTGGGCCGGCCTTGCCAGTGCGCCGCGGACTGCGCAAGCCTTTCGGCATCGAGATCATTCGCCGAAGAAATTCCCCGTGAATTCGCCGTTTTCGCAACCGGCGGCGCCCTTTTCGCACTTATCGCCCGGCTTCACGGTCGGCGGCGCCAACTTCACGTCGCCGGCGGGTTTGAGGACTTCTTCGGCTGCCGGATGCGCTTCGGCTTCCTTCAGCGCGGCCTCTTTCTGCGACTTGGTCTTCGCTTTCGAGGCCGCGCCGCCACCGGTGGTGGTGCCGCCCTTGGCGGCGGTCGAGCCGTCGCCACTGCCGCCGTTGACCGTGATCACCTGAGGTGCTGCCGCCGTCTGCGCCGCTTCGTTCGTACCCGAGCGCCCGATCAGGACGCCGATGCCGAGCGCCAACAGCAACGTCCCGACGCCGGCGATCAGGGCGGCGTTGGGGGAGATGCTGCGCTTCTTCTTCGGTGGCGGTGGGGGAGCCTGCGTGGGCCGCTTGACCGCGTCCATCAGGACGACCGCGTCCATGAACGGCAGGCGGGGGTCGCCACGTCGCTGGCCGCACTGGAGGCAGTAGCGCTGATCGGCTGCCATCGGCGCCCCACAGGAGCCACACTGATCGCCACTCTGAACCGCTGCGGATTGGATCTGGGTCGCCGGCAGCCTGGGCTCCGGCGTAACCGGAGCGATCTGGGGCTCGGAAGCGGAGGGAGTGGAAACGTCAGACAAGTCAGATGGGATTGTCCCGGCGCCCTGTCTTCAGATGTTGCCGAGTTGTTAATACCTCTCGTTCAGTTGTTAACGGCTGTAATCAGAATCTTCACAATTGCAGTGGGTGCGGCCTGGAGACTTGGAAGTAAGCGTGACCATTCCCGGCGACGACGCAGGTTCGGAAAAGGCGAGCGCCGAGCGCTGCGACGAGTGTGGCACCGCGCTCGCGGCGAGCCAGCGCTACTGCCTCACCTGCGGTTCGCGCCGAGGTGCGCTACCGCCCGTGGTCGCCGACCGCGTCAATGCCCTGAAAGAGCGTGGTCGAGCGGAGGAGGCCGCCGCTCCCGTCTCCCCGGCGGAGCCGGCCACGGTTGAGGGTGGGGATGCCGAGGAGAGGAAGGGTCGTTGGGACTTCATGCCCTCACCGCAGGTCGCCGCCGTCGCGGTGATGGCGTTGCTGGCCGCCGGTGTCGTGCTCGGCTCGGTCACCAGTCCGCTTGCCCGGAGCGCCGGCGGAGCATCGATCGTCCTCGAAGAACTGGGGGGATCCGAAGCCGAAGTGGAAGAAGAAGCCGAAGCCGTGTCGAGCAGCCCGAGCTATGCCCCGGAAGCGCCGGCCTTCGCCTCGACGGCCGAAGCTCCGCTTGCCGCCACGCCCGAAGCTCCGACCGCGCCGGAAGCGGCCCCGCCACCCAAGCCTCCGCCGGCACTGCCCGAAGAAGAACTCCTACCGGAAATCAAGCACGTCTTCCTGATCGTGCTCGACGGGCATGGCTACGAGGAAACGTTCGGTGAGGAATCGCCGGTTCCCTATCTGTCCAAGACTCTCGCTGCGGAAGGCAAGCTGCTCGCCAACTACTACGCCGTCACCCAGGGTGGGCTCGCCAACCAGATCGCTCTGCTCAGCGGCCAGGGGCCGACTCCGCAGATCGCCTCCGGTTGCCCGGAATACAAGCCGATCGCGCCGGGCACGCTCGGCGTCGAAGGTCAGGTGGAAGGCGACGGCTGCGTCTACCCGGCCGAAGCCGAAACGCTGCCGGCGCAGCTGAGCAAAGCCAAATTGAGCTGGAAAGCGTATGTCGAGACCGCCGGTGGCGACGAAGCGGCGGTGCCACCCGCCGGCTGTTACCTGACGTCGCGCAATCCCTTCGCCTATTTCGCCGGTGTGACCGAAAGCGCCGAATGCGCCGAGAACGATGTCGGCCTCGACCAGCTTGCGCCGGACCTGAAAGAGGCAGACACCACCCCGACCTTCTCCTACATCCTGCCCAACGCCTGCCACGACGGCGCCGAAACCCCGTGCGCGCCCGAACAGCCCGCGGGCCTCGCTTCCGCCTCCACCTTCCTCGAAGCCGTCGTGCCCGAGATCGTCGCCTCGCCGGCCTACGAAGCCGAAGGCGGCCTGATCGCGATCACCTTCGACCAGGCGCCCCAGGAAGGGGAAGCGGCGGACTCGAGCTCCTGCTGCGCGACGCCCGAATACCCGAACCTCCCTCCGCCGCCAACGAGCACCGAACCGGTCACCCCGGGCCCGGTCAAACCGAGCGGTGGTGGCGGCCGGGTGGGGATGCTGCTGATCTCTCCCTACGTCGCCCCCGGGACGGTGGAAGAAGCGGCCTACTACAACCACTTCTCCTTTCTGCGCAGCGTCGAGGAACTCTTCGGCGTCGAACCGCTCGGCTACGCGGCCGAACCGGCCCTCACCGGCTTCGACAGCACTGTCTATGACGCTTCGCCCGAAGAATCCAGCGTTGCGCCCGAAGACTGACCCCGTGGTCGAGATTCGAGCCGCATAGCGGTTGAAACCTCGACCACGGTTGTGGGAGCGGTTGGTTGAGGGGCGGTTATTTGGCGGTTCCGGGCAGCGCGGTCTCGCTGACCCCGAAGCGGTCGTGCAGGCGGCGCAGGGGCGCCGGCGCCCACCAGTTCCACCTGCCCAGCAGCTCCATCAGCGAGGGCACGAGCAGCGCCCTGATGATGCTGGCGTCGATCAGCACCGCAAGCGCGGTACCGACGCCGTTCTCCTTGATGAAGATGATCTGCGAGGTGGCGAAGGCGCCCATCGCGACGGCGAAGAGCAGTGCCGCCGCAGTGACGATCCGCCCGGTTCGCTCCAGCCCGATCGCCACGCACTCGGAGTCCGAGGCGCCGTTATCGCGCGCCTCTTTGATCCGCGAGAGCAGGAAGACCGCGTAGTCGGTGGAGAGGCCGAAGGCGACGGCGAAGAGCAGGATCGGCATCGTCTGCTCGATTCCCCCTGGGTTCGAGTAGCCGAGGAAGCCTTCCAGCCTGCCGTCCTGGAAGATCAACACCAGCAGGCCGAAGACCGCGCTGAGGTTGAGAAAGTTCATGATCAGGGACTTGATCGGCAGGATCACCGAACCGGTCATCAGGAAGAGGATCGTCAGGGTCGAGACGATGACGATCGCCAGCACGATCGGCAGGTGACTGACGAGGCTGCTCTGCAGGTCGATGAAGTCCGCGGTCGCCCCGGCGACCAGCGCCGTCGTGCCGGGCGGTGGTTGCAGGTCGCGGATCCGCCTCACCGTCGCCTGGCTGGCGCCGGAGACGAAGGGCTGGGTGGAGACGACCTGAAGCGCGGTCACGCCCCCTCTCAGCCGCTGCGGGGGATCGACTGCGGCGACGCCGTCGATTCGACGCACCCGGGCGGCAAACCCCGCGGCCGCTTTCGGCCCGCCGCCCTGGACGTCGATCCAGATCGGCGTTTCGCGGTAGGGAGGGAATTCGTCGCTGACCGTGTCATAGGCCTGACGGGCGCTGGCCGAGGTGGGTAGGACCGTCGGGTCGACGGTGTTGAACTTGATCCCGAAGAAGGGCAGGCCGAGGACGATCAGGAAGAGCGCGCTGAGCGTCGCCACCGGCAGCGGGCGGCGCATGACGAAGCGGGAGAGCCGGTACCAGAAGCCGCTCTCGTCGGGTCGGGCGTCGGCCTCGGCGCGGCGCCGCAGGAAACGGGGGGCGAGCGCGTCGACACGGGTGCCGAGCAAAGTCAGCACGGCCGGCAGCACGGTGAGCGAGATCAACGCCGCAAAGAGCGCGACCAGCGCCCCTCCCAGGCCCATCGAGTAGAGGAAGCGCTGTGGGAAGACGAGCAGCGAGGCGAGCGCCGCGGAGACGGTCAGCGAGGAGAAGAGGACGGTGCGCCCGGCGGTTGCCATCACCCGTCGCATCGCCGCCAGGCCGGGCCCGTCCTTGGCGATCTCCTCGCGGTAGCGGGAGACGACGAAGAGGCTGTAGTCGATCGCCAGGCCGAGTCCGAGCGCGGTGGTCAGGTTGAGGGCGAAGATCGAGATCGAGCCGACTTCGCTGGCGAGGCGCAGGATGAGGAAGGTGCCGACGATCGCCAGGCCACCGATCATCAGCGGCAGCAGCGAGGCGACGAGACTGCGGAAGAAGAGGAAGGAGAGCAGGAAGAGCAATGGGAAGGCGAGCATCTCGGCCTTACGCAGGTCTTCCTCGACCTGCTTGTTGACCTGCTCCTGGGCGACCGCGGCGCCGCCGACGGTCACGCCCGGTTCGCCGGAGAGACGGTCGGCGATGTCGGCGCCGGCTTCCTGCCAGGCCTTGTCCTCGGTGGGTTTCAGCGCGACCGCGAAGTAGGTCGAGCGCCGGTCGTGGGAGACGAACACGGGGGAGTGGGTGTCGTAGTAGCCCGTGACCGCTTTGACGTCGCCGCGGCGACGGACGATGTTCTCGAGGCGCTCCACCCGCCCGCGGGTGGCGGGGGCGGCGACCGGGGCGTTCTCGACCACCGCGAGCACGGCGGGTATGCGTAGGCCCGCGTCCTCCAGCTGCGTTCTCGCCTTGACCGCCTCGCTGGCCGGGTCGTCGGCGCCGTAGGGGTCGAGGCGCGAGGCGACCGAGCCGCCGAGCGCTCCGGCAAGGAGGAAGAAGGCAATTGCGAAGAGGCCGATCCGGCGGGCGTTGCCGTCGGCGAGGCGGGCGAGTGAGTCGAACATCAGCTGCTCCTTTTCTCTCGTGCCGGCTCGAGCAGCTGGGACTCCATCCGCTCGCACCAGTCGGCAAACCACTCGTTGAACTCGATCCCCGCCCGCAACACCATCAGCGGATAGGGATCCTTCAGCTCGGTTTTCTCCGGCTCCAGCGCGCGCAGACGCTCGATCAGCTCGAGCCTCATGCGGCGCATCGAGCGCAGCGTCTCCACCGCCTCGGCCGGTTTCAGCACGCCGGCGAAGAAGAGTTTGAGCAGCCCTTCTTCGCGCATCTCGGCGGTCTCAGGCGGTCTGCGCAACCAGTCCTTCAGCTCCGCCTCGCCATCAGCGGTGATCGCGTAGACGGTCCGCTTGCGATCGCCGCGCGAGGCGTCGATGCCTTCGACCAAACCCGCCTCGGAGAGGCGTCTCAGCTCCGGGTAGATCTGACCGTAGCTGGCCGCCCAGAAGAAGCGGGTCGTGTTGTCGACCGCCGCTTTGATCTCATAGCCCGAGCGCGGCTCGCGGCTTACCATTCCGAGGATCACATAGGCGGTCGAGCTCAGCTCCATCTCTTCTAGATATATCGACTAGATATATCTAGAAGTGTGATCTCGCTCACATGCGTCGCCGGTCAGGGGAGGCGTTCGGGCATGAAGCGGTAGCCGATGCCGAAGTGGGTGTGGACGTAGCGCCAGTCCGGCGCCGCCTGTTCGAGCTTGGCCCGCACCTTGCGCACGAGCACGTCGACCGAGCGGTTGCGGCGAGGCATCTCACCGCCCCACATCAGGGTGTAGATCTCGGGTCGTTGGACGACCGCGTCTATGCGCTGCCAAAGCAGGAAGAAGAGCTCGAACTCGCGCACGGTGAGGCCGGCGCGGCGGTTGTCGACCAGGACCTGCATCTCAGCAGGCCTGACCTCGAGGTTCGCGATCCGAAACGCCGTCTCGGGCGACTCCGGCACCGGTGGCTCTACCAGCATGGGCTGGACTCTGCCCCAGCGCCCCCGTGAAACGGTGAATTCTCTGTTTCGAAATTGAAAAGATTTGGATAACGGCGGCAATGGCCGGCCGTGACTATCCTCAGGCGTTCGGCATGAGCGAGCCAAGTTCCGACATCGTGGTGATGAAGTTCGGTGGCACCTCGGTCGCCGGCGCGGAGGAGATCAAGCGTGCCGCGGGGCGGATCGTCGCCGCGCGCAAGGCGGGCAACCGCGTCGTCGCGGTGCTCTCGGCGCGCGGCAAGACGACCGACGAGCTGGTCGCGCAGGCGCTGGAGATCTCCGCCCGTCCGGTCGCGCGCGAGATGGACATGCTGCTCTCCACCGGCGAGCGGATCTCCTGCGCGCTCTGCGCGATGGCGATCCACGACATGGGCCACGAGGCGATCTCATTGACGGGTTCGCAGGCGGGCATCGTCACCGACTCATCGCACACCCGGGCGAAGATCATCGACGTGCGCGCCGAGCGCATCCGCGAGATGCTGGAGAAGGATCGGATCGTCCTCGTCGCCGGCTTCCAGGGCGTCTCGACCGACAGCCAGGACGTGACCACCCTGGGGCGAGGGGGCTCGGACACGACCGCGGTCGCCCTCGCCGCGGCGCTCGCGGCGGGTGTCTGTGAGATCTACACCGACGTGGCGGGCATCTTCAGCGCCGACCCACGCATCGTCCCCGACGCGCGCAAGCTGCCGATCGCCTCCTATGAGGAGATGCTGGAGATGTCGGCTTCCGGCGCCAAGGTGCTGCAGCTGCGCTCGGTTGAGTACGCGCGCAACAACGGCGTGCGCATCCACTGCCGCAGCAGCTTCGAGGACGGCCCCGGTACCCTCGTGGTCAGCGAAGAGGAGAGCGAGAAGGAGACCGTGGAGCAGCCTTTCGTAACCGCAGTGACCCATTCCGACGGCGAGGCGCGGGTGACCCTCACCGGCGTGCGCGACGAGCCGGGTGTCGCCGGGCGGATCTTCACCGCGCTGGCCGGCGCCGGGATCAACGTCGACGTGATCATCCAGAACGAGCCGGTGGGCGACGACGCGCTGGCCGACCTCTCCTTCACCGTTGACCGCTCCGACCTGACCGCGGCGACCGACACCGTCGGCGCGCTCGACGTCAGCCAGGGGGTGCGCAGTGAAGAGCGGATCGGCAAGGTCTCGATCGTCGGCGCCGGCATGCGCTCGCACCCGGGCGTCGCCGCCAAGGTTTTCGAGGTGCTCGGCGGCGAGGGCATCAACATCGAGATGATCTCCACCTCGCCGATCAAGATCTCCTGCGTCATCTCCGCCGACCGCGTCCCCGACGCCGTCAGGGCCCTCCACCAAGCCTTCGAGCTTGGCGCGGACGCGGTCAAGACCGAGGACCCGATGGGCGATCAGCACCGCCCCACGGTCAGCAGCTGAGCCCCGTCATACTCGGCTGATGGCGGGTGACGGATACAGAGTCGGAGTGCTGGGCGCGACCGGGCTGGTCGGGACGGCGATACTCGATCTGCTCGCCGCTCGTCGCTTTCCGGCGTCGAAAGTCGTTCCGTTTGCCTCGCGGCGGTCGGCCGGCAAGGCGATCGAGTGGGGGGAAGAGGAGCTCGAGATCCAGGGCCTCAGCGAGGAGTCGATCCAGGGTCTCGACGTCGTCCTCTCCTCGGCCGGCGGCGCGGTCAGCGCCGAGTGGACGCCGAAGCTGGTCGAGGCCGGCGCGGTTGTGGTCGACAACACCAGCTACTGGCGCATGCACGACGACGTGCCGCTGGTCGTCTCCGAGGTCAACCCCGACGACCTCGCCGGCCACAGGGGAATCGTCGCCAACCCCAACTGCTCGACCATGCAGATGGTCGTCGCGCTGAAGCCGCTCTACGACGCGGCGGGGATCGAGCGCCTGGTGATCTCCACCTACCAGGCGGTCTCCGGCACCGGCAAGGCGGCGATCGACGAGTTGCGCGAGCAGTCGCGGGCGGCGCTCGACGGGGGCGAGGCGGGCACCTCCGTCTACCCACACCAGATCGCCTTCAACGCTCTGCCGCAGGCGGGCGGCTTCGCCGACGGCGACGACCACACCGACGAGGAGCGCAAGCTGATCAACGAGACCCGCAAGATCCTCGGTGACGACTCGATCCGGGTGAGCGCCACCTGCGTGCGGGTGCCGGTCGTCACCGGCCACTCGGAGGCGGTCAACGTCGAGACCCGCGAGCCGCTCGACCCCGGGCGTGCCCGCGAGCTGCTCGCCGCGGCGCCGGGCGTGACCGTGCTCGACGACCCCGCCGCGGCCAGCTACCCGATGGCGATCGAGGCCGCCGGTCACGACGACGTCTTCGTCGGCCGCATTCGCCGCGATCCCGGCAACGAGCGTGCCCTCGACCTCTGGATCGTCTCCGACAACCTGCGCAAGGGCGCCGCGACGAACACCGTCCAGATCGCCGAGCTGCTGGTCGAGCGCGACCTGCTTCGCTGACATCCTGGCCGCTGTCGGGCGACGGTGTCTTCGAGTACTCCTCTCACCCATTGGGGCTCGTACCTGACCTGCCGATGGGTGAAGCGGAGGGCCGTCATTCCGGCCGCCGTGTGCGTCTGGTCGCGCAGATGGTCTCGGGCTTGGGCGGCTGGCGTCCGGTGATACCGCAGGCCATCGGTCTCGACGACCAGGCCGATGTCGGGCCAGTGGAAGTCGACTTCGAATCCATTGACCCAGGTCTTCGTCATCGGGGGCGGTAGTCCGGCGGCAGTCGCGATCGGTCGGAAGAGCAGCTCCAGGTCAGAGTCTGAGAGGCGGAACGTATGCTGGTCGAGTAGTGCTCGAAGGGACCGCAGGCCCGGCTCGCCGGCGAAGCCGTCCAGGGCGTCCCTCAGTTCCTCAGGATCTATCAGGCCGCGCTTGTCGGCTTCGTTTACGGCGCGCTCGACGGCGCGGCAGTCGAGTTCGGTTGCGAGGTCGAGCAGCGTCCGGGCGGGTCGGGTCAGCGGGATGCCCTTGCGCATCGCAATCTCGTCCGGCGAGAGCGACGGCCGGCTCCTCGCCCGAATTCCGGCCCGCCGGATCTCGCAGCGCCGACGCACGCTTATGTCCACCCGGCCGCCGCGCTCGCCTCCGATCCGCCATAGGGCCGCGGCGCTTCCATGACTCAGCGCGGCGTCCTGCCCGCAGGAGAGAATCGCCGCCATCCAGCGCCGCTCGGGTGTCAATTGGGGCCAGCCGACCGCGTAGACGCCGCGCGCGACGCCGTGCAGCCGCCCGTTTGCGACCCGCCACTCGATCGCCTTGGCGCTGAAGCCGAGATCCAGCAGCTGACGTCGGGAGACGATCCCATGCTGCCGTCCCGCCAATGCCCAGGCCTGTTTGCTCCGCGTTGTCGACTTTGACCCCGTCATTCGGGGGTAAAAGTCGACAGCGGCGAGGATTCTCCCCCTTGGTTCGACGCGCGGGCCGCTGAATGCATATAAGCCCTGGATGGACATCGGTTTCGGCGAAGCTGTGCTGCTGTTCGGCGGGCTGCTCGCGGTGGTCGGCGCTCTCTCCGGGGTGATCCGGGGCACGGTGCTGTCGGCCTCGGTGCTATCGGTGGCGCTGGGGATCGGGCTGGCGGCGGCGGACGTGGTCACCGTCGACGCCACCGATCAGTCGATCGTCGAGCTGGTCGAGCTGGCGCTGATCCTCACCCTCTTCTCCGACGGGATGTTCGTCGAGCGCGAGCTGCTGCGCCGCCACTGGAGCCCGGTCGCGCGGGCGCTGGTGATCGCCATGCCGATCACGATGGTGCTGCTGGCGCTTGCGGCGAAGGCGCTCTTTCCCGGCTTCGGCTGGGCTGAGGCCTTCCTCTTGGCGGCGGTGCTCTCGCCGACCGACCCGGTCGTCACCTCGGCGGTCGTGACCTCGCGCCTCGTGCCCAGCGCGGTGCGCCACACGCTCAACCTCGAGTCCGGGCTCAACGACGGCCTGGCGCTGCCCTTCGTCCTCTTCTTCCTCGTCCTCGCCGGCCCCGGTGGCGATCCAGGCGGGGAAGCGGCGAAGCTGCTCGGCGAGGCCATCGTGGGCGGGGTGATCGGCCTCGGCCTCGGCGCCCTCGGCGGCCGCCTCCACCCGCATCTCCCCGGCGGGGGCCTGACGGCACGCTACGAGGGGATCTACTCGGTTGGCTTCGCCCTGGTTGCCTTCGGCCTCTCCGAAGTGACGATCGGCAACGGGTTGATCGCCGCATTCGTCTGCGGAATTGCGATGGCCGCCACCGAGCGTGAAGTCCCGCAGGGGTTTGTCGAGTTCGCCGAGAACGCCAGCACTATCTTCCAGGTGCTGACCTTCTTCGTCTTTGGCGCGCTGATTGTCGCCACCGGCTTCGACCACAGCGTTCCGCCGCTGGTCGTATTCGTCCTCTTCGCACTCCTGATCGCTCGCCCCGTCGCGGTACAGCTCTCCTTCATGCGAACCGGCCTGCCCCGGGCCGAGAAGGCATTCATGGCCTGGTTTGGCCCCAAGGGCGTCGCCTCGATGCTGTTCGCCCTCTTCGTGCTCAAGTCGGACGTAGGTCAGGGCGAGCTGATCTTCGACGTGGCCGCGATCACCATCATCTGCTCAATCGTCGCCCATGGCCTGACCGACACCGTCGGCGCCAAATGGATGGCACGGCGGGTGGGCTTGAGCGAATCAGGCGGGGACTGAAGCGAGCCGCTCCTCGACCCAGCCGGTCGAGGCGATGTGCTTGCTCATGCCGAGCTGCTTGGGCTCGGCGCCGAGCGCCA
>JASLJO010000288.1 GCA_030152505.1 Solirubrobacterales bacterium
ACAGAAAGGATCCGCGCTCATGGAGCAAGTGAACGTCAGGATCGGGCCGGTCTCCTTCGACCGCGCTGACTACGACGAGAACGATGTGCCTATCTGCATGTCGGCGAGCCCTAGGAGGCCGAGGGCGAGGAGACCCCTGAGGGTCACGTCCTCCGCTACGCACCGGGGACCCAGCACATCGTTGGCCTCACTGTGCTTGGCGCCCTGCGAATTCTCGACCGCGATGGCGAGCTGCTGGTCACGATTCCCGAGTCGGTCAAAGCAAGCGCTGACGATCTCGCGCCGGCGCTCGCGGCTGCCTAGTCGACGGTCTTGACCTTCGGGCGAAACGACCGCAACGGACAAGTCGCATCTCGGTCACATAGTTGGCGCGAGGCCGCTCCTCATGCGGCCGCCACCCGTCCTTTCAAGCCGAAGGTCGCCGAGTTCGATTTTCGTCGGGCGCATGGGGAGGAGTGCCGGCCGATGCCGGCCTTTTCCTTTTTAGAGCCGAATGCTCGGCTGGTGGCTGGAAACTGCGTTCCGCGCGCCTCCCGGCGATTCCCGAGGCGTTCCGGCGCGCGAGTGTCTCATTTCGATGTCGGCGAGCTTGGCAAAAGGTCGGGCATCGAGGCGTCGCGATCCGCTTCAGGTGCCTCGCGTCGGCGTTATTCGGACACAATCGGTTCGGAGAGAGCGGGAAAACCTCCCCAGATGCCATTTCCCGGCGGGTGTGGTTGCTAGTTTCAGAGCGTGCGGCAGAACCCGGACAGCGTAGGCTGATTTATGGGCAAAGCCTCTGTAGTTCGGCGCACCGCGGTGCCGCACCACCGCGGGCACGCGCTTCGCCTCGAGTCTCCAGAGGGCACTCCCGATCCCGCCAATCTGCAGGAGGTCCGGCGCTGGGTGAGAGCGGCAAAGCGTCCGACGGCGATCGATCTCTTTTCCGGCGCAGGCGGACTGAGCCTCGGCCTACGGGATGCTGGCTTCAGTGTCTTGGTGGGCGCCGATAGCGATCGGCTCGCGGTCGAGACGCACACCGGCAACCTCGGCGGACTGGGGTGGACCGGCGATTTGACCAATCCGCAGGAGTTCCTCGAGCACCTGGAGCAGTGGGGGATTCGGTCGGTCGACCTGGTGGCCGGAGGGCCACCGTGTCAGCCCTTTTCGCGGGCGGGGAGTGCCAAGATCCGCGACCTAATACGTTCCGGCGAGCGTTCGGCCGAGGACCCCCGAGCCTCGCTGTGGAACAGCTTCATGGCGGTGGTGGAGCGACTGCGGCCAACCGCCGTACTGATCGAGAACGTCCCGGATCTGCCCACCTGGGACAACGGTGCGGTTTTGGTTGGCTTTTACGAGTCGCTGCGCGAGCTCGACTATGAGGTCGACGCCCGTATCCTTGACGCCTATCGACACGGTGTCCCCCAGCACCGGTCCAGACTCTTCATCGTTGCCGCTCAGGGGGCTAGGCGGATTGAGTGGCCAAAAGAGATCGAGCCCGCGCCGACGCTGCGCGATGCGATTGGGGATCTGCCGCCAGCCCCGCCCGCACAGCGTGACGAAGAGTCGCTGTACATCGGCAAACCCGAGAGCGAACTCGCGCGCCGATTGCGGAGGGGAATGGACAATGGGCACGGGAGGATCGTCTGGGACCACATAACCCGCGACGTCCGCGCCGACGATCACGAGGCCTTCAGCCTGATGCCGGAAGGGGGTACTTACGCCGATCTGCCCGCGGCGCTGCAGCGCTACAGGAGTGACATTTTCACCGATAAGTACAAGCGCCTGCGCTGGGACGCGGTGAGCCGCACCATTACTGCCCATATCGCCAAGGACGGCTACTGGTACATCCACCCCGAGCAACCGCGTACCCTCTCGATCAGGGAGGCGGCTCGCATCCAGACCTTCCCCGATGATTTCCGGTTCGCCGGCCAGCCCACTCACCGATTCCGTCAGATCGGTAACGCGGTTCCGCCCCTTTTGGCGGAGGCAGTCGGGGGGACGATGCGCACCGTGATCGAATCACGGCCTTCAAGGCGGCGGCGGGAGCGGCTCAGCTCCTTCCACGACGACCTTCTCGTCTGGCACCCCGACCACGACCGCCACTTCCCGTGGCGGGGAGGGGAGATGGGCCCATGGCTGGTGTTGATGGCCGAGATGTGTCTGCACCGAACCCGGGCCGATCAGGTGGCCCCGGTCTTCGAAGAACTCCGCCAACTGGCACCGACGCCCGAGCGGATGCTGGAAAACGAGAAACTCGCGTTGGCGGCGATGCGTTCGCTTGGCCTGCGCTGGCGGGCCGAGAACGTGATCAAAGTTGCGCGAACGCTGGTCGACAAACTGGATGGGCGCGTTCCCGACACCGAGCTTGAGCTGCGTGCACTCCCGGGAGTTGGCGACTACGTGGCTCAAGCAGTTCTATGCTTCGCTCTCGGACGCCGCTCCGTGTTGATCGACAGCAACACGATGCGGATCGTCGGCCGAGTCTTCGACCGCGAGCGGGAGCGGCGGTTCCAACTGCGTCTCGACCTGTACCGCCTGGCCGGCCCCGGCGGCCCGGATGCTGATTTCAACTACGCGCTGCTCGATCTGGGGGCACTGGTTTGCCGGGCCGGGACGCCGCGCTGTGACGTATGTCCCGTCAGGTCGCACTGCGCGACCGGGGGACGCGCCGCACCGCCGCCACAGCTCAACCTGGAGGGTGCATGAGCAAAAACGGGCATCGTCTGATGATCCCCTCAGCGCGGCGTCTGATGGCCTCCCTGCGCGACATGGGCTACGACGCCCCGGCGGCTGTTGCCGACTTGGTCGACAACAGCATCGACGCGGACGCGAGGAACGTCGACGTCACGCTCGCCGCCGAGGGATCCGATTCCTGGGTTCGCGTGGCCGACGATGGCACCGGAATGTCGGCGCGGGGGCTTGAAGAGGCAATGCGCTACGGCAGCTCGCGGACGTATGGGGATGAGGACCTCGGTGCCTTTGGTCTGGGTATGAAGACGGCGTCGCTCAGCCAGTGCCGTCGCATGACGGTCGCCACCCGCACGTCCCCGCGAGGCCGAATCGAGATCAGGCGCTGGGACCTTGACCACGTCGCGCGCTGCGACGAGTGGGAGCTACAGAGGCTGACGTTTCGATGGTCGTGCTCATGTGGCCCTCAATGTGGTGCAGGCGCCAGCGCCTTCTTGTAGCGGCGTCCGTCGAACGTGTAGCCGTGCGTTTGGTAGAACGCGTGCGCATCGGCGCGCCGGTTGGCTGACGTGACGATCGATACGGCGGCGCCGCGCTCGACGAAATGGGATTCGGCCGCGTGGACCAGCAGCTCGCCGACCCCCTGCCGCCGATGCGTTGCCGAGACGACGAGGGCCATGATCTGGCCGTACGGCTCGTCGATCTCGTACATCGGTCCGACCCTGGCGCCGATGACGCCGGCGATGGCGTCGCCGTCGCAGGCGACGAAGGTCCGGTAGCTCGCGTCGTCAAGGATGGCCGTCAGTCGCCTTTCCATTTGCCGCGACGACGTGGGGTAGCCCAGCTCGGTCATCAGGCGGCCGAGAGGCTCCGCATCAGCGAGCGCCGCCGACCGGATCGCGATC
>JASLJO010000065.1 GCA_030152505.1 Solirubrobacterales bacterium
GGCCGACGGCCCTAAACGGGGAGCCCGGCCCCCCTTTTCGGCCCGTCGGCGGGCAGTTCGACGTTGTCTATGAGGCGCGCTTCGCCTATCCGCGCGGCGAGCGCAACCAGGGCCGGTCGGCCGTTCAGAGCCGTAACTGGCTGCAAGCTCTCAGGATCGCGGGCCTCGAGGTACTCGAGCTCGACCCCAGCATCGGCGAGGACGCGGTGCCCGGCCGCGAGCGCGGCGGTGAGCGAGTCCTCGCCGGCCACCCGCTCGACCTCTGCCAGCGCCCGTGAGAGCGCCGTCGCCCGCTGCCGATCAGCTGCGCTCAGATAGGCGTTGCGGGAGCTCATCGCCAGGCCGTCGGACTCGCGCACGATCGGCAGCGCCTCGATCCGAACCGGGATATCGAGGTCGCGCACCATGCGACGGATAACGGCCACCTGCTGGGCGTCCTTTTGGCCGAAGTAGGCAACATCGGGCGCGACGGTGTTGAAGAGCTTGGCGACGACGGTGGTGACGCCACGGAAGTGCTCCGGCCCACGGTGGGCGGGGTCGCCGCAGAGCACCTCGGTCAGGCCACCGACCTCGACGCCGGTGGAGAAGCCGTCCGGGTAGACCTCCTCGACCGCCGGCGCGTAGATCAGGTCGACCCCGGCCTCAGCGGCCAGCTCGGCGTCGTGGCGCTCATCACGCGGATAGCGGCCGAGGTCCTCGCCGGGGCCGAACTGGGTCGGGTTGACGAAGAGGCTCATCACGACCAGATCGCACTCGGCGCGCGCGGCACGCAGCAGCGAAAGATGGCCCTCGTGCAGATAGCCCATCGTCGGCACGAGGCCGATCGTGAGGCCTTCGGTCCGTGCGGCGGCGAGCAGAACCCGCAGCTCGTCCTTGCGGCGGGCAAACTTCACCCCCGTGCGTGCGTGCGACGGCTCAGTCAATGCGAGGTTCATGGGAAAGGTCCATGCCCGGAGGGTCACGGCCGAGACTCAGTATAGGCACTCAGTCCCGGAAATCTATGGCCCTGATCACACGGGCGGGGGCGCCCGCCGCGATCGAGCCCGCCGGGATGTCCCCGGTGACCACGGAATTTGCGCCGATCACGCAGCGCTCGCCGATCGTCACGCCGCTGGTGACGGCGCAGTTGACGCCGAACCAGCAGTTGGCGCCGATACTGACCGGGCCCTTGCTGGTGAAGCCCTGCCAGGTGACCGGAGCCTCGGGGTCGTCGAAGCGGTGCTCGGCGTCGCCGATGAAGCAGCCGTTGGCAAACATCGTGTGGTCGCCGATCTCAATCGACTCATACGCGGCCAGCATCGTGTTGCGGTTGAGGAAACAGCCGGCGCCGATCTCGATCCGCGCCCCGGGTGCGAGCGTCAGCCAACAGCCCGGCTCGAGCAGCGTCCCCTCGCCGATCCGCAGTCGTCCCTCGTCGAGCGCCTCGAGCAGCTCGCCCTCGACCGGCGGGCGGATGAAGAAGCCGCCGCGTGCCGCGTGACGGGCGAGCCGCCAACGCCGTGGCGGCCGCCGGTTGCGCTCATACCAGCGCCGCTTCCGCCACCAAAGTCGCCAACCCTGCCGCGCACTCACGCGGCGTAGCTTCCCAGACGCGGCACAGACGTAGACTGGACCGCGTGAGCGACCTGCGCGGCGGCATCGACCTCGGCGGGACCAAGATCCAGACCGTGATCGTCGACGCCAGCGGCTCGGTCAGCGGCGAAGCCCGCGGGCCGACCCCGACCTCGGGTGGCCCAGGAGACGTCGCCCAGGCGATGGAGGACGCACTGCGCGAGGCGGCTGCGGCGGCAGGCGTCGAGCCACGCGAGCTGAGCGGAATCGGCGTCGGCTCCCCGGGCGATGCCGACGAGAAGACCGGGGTCGTCTCCACCGCCCGCAACCTACCCGGCTGGGAAGGCAGCTTTCCGCTCGGCGAGACCCTCTCGAATGCGCTGGGGACCGAGGTCAGGGTCGGCAACGACGTCCAGGTTGCGACCGAGGCGGAGTTCCACCTCGGCGCCGGGCGTGAGTTCAAGAGCCTGATCGGGGTCTTCTGGGGGACCGGGGTCGGCGGCGGGCTCGTCCTCGACGGGAGACCCTGGCTGGGCCGGGGGGCCGCCGGTGAGATCGGCCACATGGTCGTCAAGCGCGGCGGCGCCAAGTGCCCTTGCGGCCGCAAGGGATGCATGGAGGCCTACGCCGGGCGCGCCGCGATGGAAGCCGAGGCGCGCCGCGAGCAGAAAGAGGGCCACAGGACCGACCTCTTCAAGCTGATGGAGAAGCACGGCAAACCGCGCCTGACCAGCGGCATCTGGGAGCGCGCCATCGACCACGGCGACCACCTGGCTACAAAGCTGATCGACCGCGCGATCGAGATGCTCGGCACCGGGATCGCCTCGGCCGTGAACCTGCTCGACGTCGAGGCGGTGATCGTCGGCGGCGGGCTCGGCATTCGCTTCGGCGACCGCTACATGGAGCCGTTGACAAGCGAGATGGCGAAGCACCTCTTCGTCGACGAGCGCCCACCGGCCGTGCGGGTCGCCTCGCTTGGCGATCTCGGCGGCGCGATCGGCGCCTCCCTGCTGGTCTCCCGGCCCTGAGTCGGGTTCAGATGCGTCCCGCGGCCTGGCGCTGCTGTCTGGCGATCGCGTCGACCAGGACGGCCAGCAGCAGGACCCCGCCGGTGACCATGAACTTGACCGCGGATGAGAGCGCCAGAAGGTCCATGCCGTTGGAGATCGAGCCGATCACCAGGGCGCCGAGCAGGGCGGTCCAGACGGCGCCGCGGCCGCCGAAGAGACTGGTTCCGGCGATTACCGGCCCGGCGATCGCCAGCAGGAGGAGTTCGCTGCCGCCCGAGCCTTGGTTGACGGCCAGCAGGCGCGAGGCGGCGAGGATGCCGCCGATCGCGGCCATCGAGCCGCTCAGCGCGAAGACGGCGACGCGGATCGAGTTGATGCGGATGCCTGCGCGCCGCGCGGCCTCGGCGTTGCCACCGACGGCATAGACGTGGCGGCCGAAACGCGTCTGCTTGGCGACGTATTCGAGGCCAAAGACAAAAACAAGCAGGATCAGCAGCGCCAACGGCACACCCCGATCCGAGTTGAGGACGGCGACGACGACGATCGTGATCAGCGCGACCGCGGCGATGCGGATCGCAAGCGTCCCCAGCCCTTCGCCGGTGAGGCCCGCGGAGACGCGGCGGCGATGGCCGGTCAGCACGATGGCTGCGTAGATGGCGATCACAAGCGCCGCCATCACCCAACCGACCGCATCGGAGTAGAAGGTATTGGCGAGGCCGGTGATTTTCGGGTCGGTGATGTTGATCGTTCCAGTCGACCCGAGCACCTGCAGAAGCGCCCCCTGCCAGGCGAGCAGACCGGCCAGGGTGACGACGAAGGACGGTACGCCGAAGCGGCTGAAGAAGAATCCCTGCAGGAAGCCGATCGCGGCGCCGACGAAGATGCCGGCGGCAATCGCAAGGTAGGGACTCCACCCATGCTTGACGTTGAGCACAGCCATCACGGCGGCGGCGAGGCCGCTGACGGCGCCAACCGAGAGGTCGATCTCGCCGAGCAGCAGCACGAAGACGATGCCGATCGAGATCAGCCCGACCGCGGTTATCTGCAACATCAGGTTGGTCAGGTTCTCGGCGGAGAGAAAGCGGTCGTTCTGCAGTTGGAAGATCACCCAAATGACGGCGAGGCCGAGGACGACCCGCAGCGAGGCGAGGTCGCCTTGGACAAAACGCCGCAACGTCTCGGTACGGACGCTCGCCCCCTCGCCGCCGGCCGCGGCCGGCGGCGTGCCCTCCGCGGCGCTCATTGCCGCTCCTCTTCCTCGCTGTTCCCGTTCGAGCTCTCGCCCACCCCGGTGATCGCCGAGACGACGTGCTCCTCCGTCGTTTCTTCGGCCGGGAAGTCGCCGACGGTGCGGCCGAGGCGCAGGACGACGATGCGGTCGGCGACTTCGAAGACGTTGGCCAGGTTGTGACTGATCACCACGACGCCGAGGCCGCGCTCGCGCAGGCGGCCGATCAGCTCCAGCACCAGCTTGGTCTGCGGCACGCCAAGCGCCGCGGTCGGCTCGTCGAGCAACACGACCCGTGGCTCTCCGAGCAGCGAGCGCGCGACCGCGACCTGCTGCCGCTGACCACCGGAAAGGGTGCCGACCTCGGTGCGCATGCTGGGAATGGTCACGGCGAGATTGGAGAGCAGCTCGCCCGCGCGGTGCTCCATCTTCGCCTCGTCAAGCTGGCGCGTCGCCTCCCCTGGACCGGGTGAGATCTCCTCCTGGCCAAGGAAGATGTTGGCGACGACGTCGAGGTTGTCGCAGAGGGCGAGGTCCTGGTAGACGGTGGCGATCCCGAGCTGGGTCGCGTCCTGCGGCCGCGAGACCTTGATCTCGCGGCCGTCGAAGCGCAGCGTTCCCTCGTCGGCGGAGTGGATGCCGGCGATCGTCTTCACCATCGTCGACTTGCCCGCGCCGTTGTCGCCGACCAGGCCGACGACCTCACTGGCGTGGACGGCGAAGTCGACCCGGTCCAGAGCCTGGACCGGGCCGAATCTCTTACTCACTCCTTCCAGCTCGAGGAGGGCGTCCGCTGAGGCCATTTAGCTAGGAGATCCCGAGTTCTTCGCACGCTTTCGCGTAGGGACCGGTGCATAGTTCGTCCGCGGTGATGAATTCGTCTTTGACCACGGTGTCCTTGACGTTTCCCTTGGTCACCGCGACCGGTTCGAGCAGGATCGACGGCACTTTGGTTTTGCCGTTGTCGATTTCTTCGGTGATCTTGCTCTGCGGGAATTCCTTCCCTTCGGCGAGGGCGACGGCGATTTCAGCGGCCGCTTTCGTCTGCTTGTCGGTCGCCTTGTAGACGGTCATGAACTGCTGTCCGGCGATGATTCGCTGCACGCCGGCGACGGTGGCGTCCTGGCCGGTGCTCGGCTTTTCTTCCGGGTTGATTCCCGCCGACTTCATCGCGGCAATCGAACCGGCGGCCATTTCGTCGTTGGCGCCATAGACGCCTTCGAAGCCACTCTTGCCACCGAGAGAGGTGATCGCCTGCTGCATCTCGTTCTGGGCGTTCGTCGCCGACCATTCGGGCGTGTCGTATTCCTTGGCGACCTTGACCCCGGCGGCTTCGAACCCTTTGTTCGAGCCTTCCTTGAAGAGCGCCGCGTTGCTGTCGGCCGGGTCTCCGTTGATCTTCACGATCGGGCCGCTGGGGCTGCCGTCTTCTTTCAGTTTCTTGGCCAGCGTTTCGGCCTGCAGTTCGCCGACCACGACGTTGTCGAAGGAGACGTAGTAGTCGACGTCGGCGTTTTCGATCAGCCGGTCATAGGAGAGAACCGGAACGTTCTGCGCTTTCGCCTTTTCGACGATCGCCGCTGCCGATTTGGCGTCGACCGGGTCGAGGACCATCACTTCGGCCCCCTGGGTCAGCGCGGCTTCCGCTTGGCTCTGCTGCTTGGATGCGTCCTCGGTTGCGTTGCTGTAGAGGATTTCGCAGTCTTCGCATTCCGCTTCGACGTTTTCTTCGAATTCGGGGCGGTCGTGCGCTTCATAGCGCGGCGTTTCATTCTCTGGAAGCAGATAGGCGATCTTGGCGCCACCGCCACCGCCACTGCCACCGCAGCCCGCCGCGATGGCGACGAGGGCCAGCAACACGCCGACAGCTACCGGGAGTCGCTTCAAAGCTGATCGGGACATGAACTCCTCCTTTTTCAGCCCTGCCGATACCCGCTTGCCGCGAATTTCACTCCCTACCGTAACGCTCCGCGATCACCGGCGCCATGGATGCGAAACTGACGCGAATTGCAGTTGACTACGCGGCGATGGGCTCGCGTCGCTTGCGAGCGGCCCGCTTCGGCTTGGCGGGCTCGACCAGCTCGGCGAGGAAGCGCCCGGTGTGCGATCCGGCGACCGCGGCGACCTGCTCGGGAGTGCCGGTGGCAACCACCTCCCCCCCCTCTTCGCCGCCTTCGGGGCCGAGGTCGATGAGATGGTCGGCGGTCTTGATCACGTCGAGGTTGTGCTCGATCACGACGACGGTGTTGCCGGCGTCGACCAGGCGGCCGAGCACGTCGAGCAGGCGCTGCACGTCGGCGAAGTGCAGACCGGTGGTCGGCTCGTCGAGGATGTAGAGGGTGTCGCCGGTGGCGACTTTGGAGAGCTCGGTTGCCAGCTTCACCCGCTGCGCCTCACCGCCTGAGAGGGTCGTAGCCGCCTGACCGAGGCGGATGTAGTCGAGGCCGACGTCGTGCAGGGTGCGCAGGCGCCGGGCGATCTTGGGCACGTTCTCGAAGAACTCGACCGCCTCCTCGACCGACATCTCGAGCACGTCGGCGATGCTCTTGCCCTTGAAGCGGACCTCGAGGGTCTCGCGGTTGTAGCGCCTGCCGTGGCACTGCTCACAGGGAACGTAGACGTCGGGCAGGAAGTGCATCTCGATCTTGATCTGACCGTCGCCGCGGCAGACCTCGCAGCGCCCGCCTTTGACGTTGAAGCTGAAGCGGCCCGGCTTGTAACCGCGCGCCCGCGCCTCCTGCGTCTGGGTGAAGAGCTGGCGGATGTGGTCGAAGACGCCGGTATAGGTCGCCGGGTTGGAGCGCGGCGTGCGCCCGATCGGCGACTGGTCGATGTTGATGATCTTGTCGATCTGGCTGAGCCCGTCGATGCCGTCATGGGCGCCCGGGCGCAATTTCGCCTGGTGCAGGCGGTTGGCGACCGCGTGGTGCAGGGTCTCGTTGACCAGGGTCGACTTGCCCGAGCCGGATACCCCCGTGACGCAGCAGAAGACACCCAGCGGCACCGCGACGTCGATCCCCTTGAGGTTGTGTTCACGAGCGCCACGAACGAGCAGGGCGCCACGCGGCTCGCGGCGTTCGGCCGGCACCTCGATCTCGCGCTTGCCGGAGAGGTACTGGCCGGTCAGCGAAGCCGGGTCCTTGGCCACCGCCGCCGGGGTGCCCGCGGCGATCACGTGGCCGCCGTGTTCCCCGGCGCCCGGACCGAGATCGACCAGGTGGTCGGCGGCGCGCATCGTGCCCTCGTCGTGCTCGACCACGATCACCGTGTTGCCGAGGTCGCGCAGGCGGTCGAGGGTGCCGATCAGCTTCTCGTTGTCGCGCTGATGAAGCCCGATCGATGGCTCGTCGAGCACGTACATCACCCCGACCAGGCTGGAGCCGATCTGCGTCGCCAGGCGGATCCGCTGCGCCTCGCCGCCCGAGAGGGAGCGCGCCGAGCGGGCCAGCGATAGGTAGCCGATGCCGACGTTCTCGAGGAAGGCGAGTCGTTCGGAGATCTCGCGCACGATCAGGCGAGCGATCGCCCGCTCGGTCTCGGTCAGCTCGAGAGCTTGGATCCACTCACTCGCGGCGCGGGCGGAGAGCTCGGTGTATTCGGCAATGCTGAGCCCGCCGACGGTGACCGCAAGGCTCTCCGGCCGCAGCCGCGCCCCGGCGCAGTCCGGACAGGGCTGCTCGGCCATGTAACCCTCTATCCGCTCGCGGTTGGACTCCGAGTCGGTCTCTTCGTAGCGACGCTCGAGGTTGTTGACGATGCCCTCGAAGCGCACCTTGTAGGAGCGGCGACGGCCGAAGCGATTGGTGTAGGTGACCTGATGACGATCGCCTCCAGTGCCGTAGAGGAAGATCTCCTTCTCGGACTTCTTCAGCTTCGACCATGGCTTGTCGAGGTCGACGCCGTACTCCTCGGCGACCGCGGCTATCAGCCGCTTCCAGTAAGCGGTGATGCCGCGATTCCAGGGTTGCAGCGCACCCTCGCCAAGAGAGAGCGTCGGATCGGGAATGACCAGTTCGGGGTCGATCACTTTCTGGAAGCCGAGCCCGTGGCAGCGCTCGCAGGCGCCGTGGGGCGAGTTGAAGGAGAAGATCCGCGGCTCCAGCTCGGGGATCGAGGTTCCGCAGTTGAGGCAGGCGAACTGCTCCGAGAAGAGCATGGTTTCCGCGGAGTCGCCGACGATCTCGACTTCGACCAGGCCGGCGGCGAGGCCGGCGGCGGCCTCTACCGACTCGGAGAGACGGCGGCGCAGATCGGTCTTCATCACCAGCCGGTCGACGACCACCGCGACGTCGTGTTTGTACTTCTTGTCGAGGATGATCTCCTCGTCGAGGCGGAGCAACTCGCCGTTCACCTTGACCCGTGAGTAGCCCTCGAGCCGCATCTGGTCGAGCAATTTCCCGTACTCGCCTTTGCGCCCACGCACGACCGGCGCCATCACCATGAATTTCGTCCCGTCCCCGAGGGTCATCAGCCGGTCGACGATCTGCTCCTGGGTCTGGCCGGTGATCTCCTCGCCGCAGGTGGGACAGTGCGGCACCCCGATCCGCGCCCAGAGCAGGCGCAGGTAGTCGTAGATCTCGGTCACCGTCCCGACGGTCGAGCGGGGGTTGCGAGAGGTCGTCTTCTGGTCGATCGAGATTGCCGGCGAGAGGCCCTCGATCGAGTCGACGTCGGGCTTCTCCATCAGGCCGAGGAACTGGCGCGCGTAGGAGGAGAGCGACTCGACGTAGCGCCGCTGGCCCTCGGCGTAGATCGTGTCGAAGGCGAGGCTCGACTTGCCCGAGCCGGAGAGCCCGGTGATCACGATCAGCGCGTCCCTGGGCAGCTCGACGTCGATGTCCTTCAGGTTGTGCTCACGCGCACCCGAGATGACGATCTGCTCAGAAGCAGCCACTGAGCCCATTCTAGGGACCCGAACAGATGTTCCCCTCCGTCCTCTCCGTGTGTTTCCCCTCTATGCGGAAGAAAGCGCCGCTCAGCGGCCGATCGACTGCTGATAGAGGGTGAAGCCGATGCCGGAGCAGACGGCGGCGATGATCCAGAAGCGGAGCATGATCTTCGTCTCCGACCAGGCCATCATCTCGAAGTGGTGGTGCAGGGGCGCCATCAGGAGGACGCGGCGGCGGAAGGTCTTGAAGGAGAAGACCTGGACCGCGACCGAGAGCGCCTCGATCACGAAGATGCCGCCGATGATGACCAGCAGGACCTCGGTCTGGGTCATCACCGCAAGGGCGCCGATCGCGCCGCCGAGGCCGAGCGAACCGGTGTCGCCCATGAAGATCGAGGCCGGGAAGGCGTTGAACCAGAGGAAGCCGACGCAGGCGCCGACCAGACAGGCGGAGAGCAGCGCCAGGTCCTGCTGCTGGTTGGCGACGAAGGCGATCGCGGTGTAGGCGAGCAGGACGATCGCGCAGGAGCCGGCGGCGAGGCCGTCGAGGCCGTCGGTGAGGTTGACCCCGTTCGAGGTGCCGGCGATGACGAGGAAGACGAGGACGAAGTAGAGGACCGGGCCGAGGTCGAGGCTGGCGTCGCCGATGCGGAAGTAGAGAGTCGGTTCAAGACCGACCTCGTGCCGCGCCACCCACCAGAGGCCGAGCGCCAAGAGAAGCTGTCCAACCAGCTTCCAACGGGCCGAGAGGCCGAGTGAGCGGCGTTTGACGATCTTGATGAAGTCATCGGCAAAGCCGAGCGTGGCGCAGCCGAGGGCGACGCCGAAGACGGCGAGGCTCTGCGCGTCGCGGTCGGAGAGGACCAGGTAGGGAACGCAGATCGCGGCGAAGACGATCAGGCCGCCCATCGTCGGCGTGCCGGCCTTGGCGTGATGCTCCTGTGGCCCGTCCTCGCGGATGTGCTGCCCGAACTCCTTCACCCGCAGGTACTCGATGAACTTTGGTCCGAGAAAGATGCAGATCAGCATCGCCGCCATGCCGGCGATCAGCACCTCGCCCATCAGCTCCGCCCCGTCATCGCGGTCGGAAGCCTATGCGGGACAGCTCTTCGCGCGCCACCTGCCGATCGTCGAAGGGCAGCTTGCGACCGGCCTCGAACTCCTGTCCCGACTCGTGCCCCTTGCCGGCGATGACGACGGTGTCGCCGGGCTCGGCTCGGGAGAGCGCCAGGGCGATCGCTGCACGCCGATCGACCTCGGTCTCGACCCCGCCTCGGTCCCCGACCCCGGCGAGGACCTCGGCGACGATCGCCTCGGGGTCCTCCGAGCGTGGATTGTCGGAGGTGACGATCGCCAGGTCGGAGAGCTCGGCCCCGGCGCGGCCCATCCGCGGCCGCTTGCCGCGGTCGCGGTCGCCGCCGGCGCCGAAGACCGAGATCACACGCCCCTCCCCCAGCCGCCGCGCTGCCCGCAGGACGTTCTCCAACGAGTCGGGGGTGTGCGCGTAGTCGACAAGGACGGCAAAGCCCTGGCCCTCGTCGACGGGCTCGAAGCGCCCCGGCGGAGCCTCGGCCCGCGCCAGCCCGGCGGCCACTGCCTCAGCCTTGACTCCCATCGCCAGCGCCGCCGCAAACGCGCCGAGAGCGTTGGCCACGTTGAAGTCTCCGGGCAAACGCGTCACCAGCCGAACGTCGCCGATGGTGAACTCGGCGCCGCGGGCGCTGAGGGCGAGGTCATCTGCCCCGAGGTCGGCGTCGGCGCCCGCGGCTGAAAAGGTGACACAGTCGAATTCTTCGGCGAGCCTGCGGCCGTACGGGTCGTCGACGTTGACGATCGCCGTACCCGGACCCAGCTCGAACAGCCGGCGCTTCGAGAGGAAGTAATCCTCCATGTCGGCATGGAAGTCGAGGTGGTCCTGGGTGAGGTTGGTGAAGAGAGCGACGTCGAAGTGGATCGCGTCCACCCGGTGCAGCGCCAGCGCGTGCGAGGACACCTCCATCGCGCAGGCAGCGTCCCCCCCGTCGAGCATCCGCCGGAACGTCCCCTGTAGATCGATCGCCTCGGGAGTCGTCCGCTCGACCTCCTCCTCGACCCCCCCGACCACCTGCTTCACCGTCCCCAGCAACCCACACCGCGTCCCCGCCGACTCGAGAATCTCCCGCAGCAGGAATGCCGTGGTCGTCTTCCCGTTCGTCCCCGTGATCCCGGCGACCTTCAGCTCGTCGGTGGGATCACCGTGAAACCGAGCGGCCAGCGGAGCCATCGCCACCCGCGCATCCCCGACGACCACTTGAGTCGCCGCGAGTCCGGGAAGCTCATGCTCCACGACCAGCCCCACCGCCCCGGCCTCAACTGCCGCCGCCGCGAACTCATGCCCGTCGACCTTCTCCCCCGGCACGCAGAAGAACAGCGTCCCCGGACCCACCTTGCGACTGTCATAGGCAAGGTCGGCAACCTCAACGGACCCATCGCCGACGACCCGTGACCCTTCAGCTACCGCGGCAAGCGCATCCAATCTCACGGCGGCGATTGTAAGTAGAGGACCGGGTGCCGAAAACCGCACGGAAGCGGGGATCGGGTGGCCCTCCAGCGCAGCGGCGTCCGTTTTCGCCCCGACCACTCACCTCGGACGGCCGCAACGTCCCAGGCGAAAACCCAGCAAGCAGGAG
>JASLJO010000069.1 GCA_030152505.1 Solirubrobacterales bacterium
GAGAAGCTCGGCGGCACGATCCAGACCGACATTCTCAAGGAGTACATCGCGCAGAAAGAGTGGTGCTTCCCGATCGAGCCGGCGATGCGCCTGGTCACCGACATGATCGAGTGGTGCAGCGAGAACATGCCGCGCTGGCACCCGGTCTCGATCTCCGGCTACCACATCCGCGAGGCCGGCTCGACCGCCCAGCAGGAGCTTGCCTTCACGCTCAAGGACGGCTTCACCTACGTCGAGCGGGCGATCGAGCGTGGTCTCGACGTCGACGACTTCGCCCCCCGCCTCTCCTTCTTCTTCAACGCTCACATCGACTTCTTCGAGGAGATCGCCAAGTACCGGGCGGCACGCCGGATCTGGGCACGCGAGCTGCGCGACACCTACGGCGCCAAGCGCGAGGAGTCGATGCGACTGCGCTTCCACGCGCAGACGGCCGGCGTCTCGCTGACCGCCCAGCAGCCGCTCAACAACGTCGTTCGTACCTCGCTCGAGGCGCTCGCCGCGGTGCTCGGCGGCACCCAGTCCCTACACACCAACTCCTTCGACGAGGCGTTGGCGCTGCCGACCGAGGAGGCGGTGCGGGTGGCGCTGCGTACCCAGCAGGTGATCGCCTTCGAATCGGGTGTCGCAAACACGCCCGACCCGCTGGGCGGCTCCTGGTTCGTCGAGCAGCTGACCGACGAGATGGAGGCCGCCGCCTACGACTACTTCGCCCGCATCGACGAGCTCGGCGGGATGGTCGAGGCGATCCGCCGCAACTTCCCCCAGCGCGAGATCGCCGACGCGGCCTTCACCTACCAGCGCGAGGTCGACGAGCGCAAGCGGATCGTCGTCGGCGTCAACGATTTCGTCGCCGAGGACGAGGAGGCGACGCCGATCCTGCGCATCGATCCGGCGCTGGAACGAAAGCAGGCCGAGCGCCTGGCGGCGACGCGGGCACGCCGTGACGGCGACGCGGTCGAGCGCACGCTCGCCGAGCTGAAGCAGGCCGCCGCCGGTGAGGCCAACCTGATGCCGCCAATCGTCGAGGCCGCTCGCGCCCGCGCCACCGAGGGCGAGATGATCTCGGCGCTGCAAGAGGTCTTCGGCACGTATACCGAGTCGCCCGTCTTTTAACCGTCGCCTTCCGGCGAGTGGTCACTTTGCCCCCGCATTCGGTGGCAAAGGGTTCAGCCGGCCGCCTGCGCGCGTGCGCTCCAAGCCGCCTTTGCTGGGACGCGGTGCGGTGATACCTCAGGCCGTCCACCTCGATCACGATGCCTAGGTCGGGCCAGAAGAAGTCGACTTTGTAGCCGTTCACCCATGCCTGCGATTCAGGTGTTGAGAGGCCGATGGTGCGCGCCAGGGGTCTCATCAGCTGCTCCAGCTCGGAGTCGCTGAGCCGGAAGGCGAGCGGGTCGAGCAGCTTTCGCAGCGGCGCCACCCCGGGTTGGCCGCGGTAGTCGTCGAGCGACGCACGCAGAACATCCGCTCTCACTCGCCCGAGCTTGTCGGCCTCGTTGACGGCGCGCTCGAGCTGCATCGGCCGCAGCCGCGTCGACAGGTCGATCAGCGTGCGCACAGGTGACGTGACCGGAATGCCTTCGTGGACGGCGACATCGCCCAGCGCTGCCTGCGTGCGCCGGTGGACCCGGATCCCCGGTCGTCGGTGGCGCCTTCTGGATGGCACCGAAACATCGATCGGACCACCCTGCTCCGCCCGGAACCCCCACAGTGCCGCTGCGCTGTCGTGGCTCAGCACCGCGTCCGGCCCGCACGCGAGCACCGCCGCCGTCCAGCGCCCGCGCCTGCCCAAGAGCGGTCGCCCCACGGCGTAGACCCCGCGCCACACCGGATGCAGCCGTCCGGAGGCGATCCGCCGCTCGATCTGGCGTGGGCCGAGCCCGAGCGCCAGGAGCTGTCGGCGTGCCACCGCGCCGTGCTGTCGCCTCACGAGGGCCCAGATCGCCGCGTCTCGCCCACGCCCATCCGGCGACTGGTCGTTTGACCCACGCATATGGTGGTCAAGGGTTCAGCGGGGAGATTTCTCCCCCGTTGGGCCTCCGGTTGTCTAATGTTCGCCGCCGCCATGGAGGCAGCAACCGCTCGCAAGATCCGCGTCGTCGTCGCCAAGCCTGGCCTGGACGGGCACGACCGCGGCGCCAAGATCATCGCCCGGGCGTTGCGCGACGCCGGCATGGAGGTGATCTACACCGGTCTGCACCAAACGCCGGAGCAGATTGCCGAGACCGTGATCCAGGAGGACGCCGACGCGGTCGGCCTCTCGATCCTCTCGGGCGCCCATATGACGCTGGTGCCGCGGGTGGTGGAGCTGCTCGAGGCGCAGGGCGTAGAGGACGTCCTGGTTACGGTCGGGGGGACGATCCCGGCCGAGGACATCCCCGAGCTGAAGGAGCTCGGCGTCGCCGCCGTCTTCACGCCCGGCGCCGGCACCGACGAGATCGTCGACTTCATCCGCAGCGGCGCCGAAGAGCGCCACCAGCGTGATGAAGGCCACATCGAATAGCACACGTCCAGGTGTATAGATAGACTGATTGACTGGTCA
>JASLJO010000182.1 GCA_030152505.1 Solirubrobacterales bacterium
TCATATCACTTGATCTCATTTGAATAGTTAACGTCCATGTCACAGGTACCGCAAAGGCGCTTCGACGATTTGCTCGCGGGGGGCCGCGCTACCGTTCCCCGATGGCCGAGGATCGGCATTCGACCGTCACCGCGGATGGAGCCCCGCGGTCCGAACCGCTGGAAGTGAGCGGGACCCGGGTGTGTGTCAGTCGCCGGGGGCAGGCCCGCCGTGCCGGTGACCTGCCGATCGTGGTGCTCCATGGCTGGGCGGCCCACCTGGCGGCGGTCGAGCCGATCGTGGCGCCGTTGGCGGAGCAGATGGAGGTCCTGGCACTCGATCTGCCGGGGTTTGGGGATTCGGGGGACCCACCGGAGGCCTGGGATTCAGAGGCCTATGCCCGATTCGTCGTCGAGTGGCTGAAGGGAGCCGGAATCCGGCGCTTTCACCTGATCGGGCACTCCTTCGGAGGGCGCGTAGCCATCTGCCTGGCGGCGCGGCATCCTGAGCTGGTCGACCGGCTGATCCTCTGCGACGCCGCCGGGTTGCGGCCGAAACGGGGCTGGCGGTACCGCTACCGGGTGGCTCTCGCCAAGGTTGGACGGGTGCTGGGGCTGTTCGGGCCGCCGGGGCGGCGGCTGCAGGAGCGCATCCGCTCGCGGGTCGCCTCGTCCGACTACCTCAACGCCTCGCCGGCGATGCGGGAGACCTTCCGCCGGGTGATCGGCGAGGACCTGGAACATCATCTTCCGAACATCTCGGCCCCCAGCCTGCTCGTCTGGGGAAGCGCCGACGAGGACACGCCGCTGTGGATGGGTCATCGCATGGAGGAGCTCCTGCCCGACGGGGCGCTGGTCGTCTTCGAGGGCGCCGGCCACTTCTCCTATGCGGACGACCCGGCTCGCTTCGCGCAGTTGAGCCGCCACTTCCTCTGCGAGCAGCCACGCCAGGCCGCGGGTGAGGAGGAGTCGTCGTGAGCCTCCTGGCGTGGATCGCGCTCGCGCTGGGCGCCGCAACCGTGCTCGGCGTTCTCGCCGGGCGCCTGCACCTCTTCCTCCACCTGCTTCAGCTCGAGCACTACGAGCTTCGCCGCCTCCGCGTCTGGGTCGCCCGCCGAGGCGAGCGGCTCGCGCCCCGCGACCTCGTGCTCGGTGCGGGCACCGCCTGTCTGCTTGCGGGCGCCTTCGCCCTGGAGCTGGACGGCGTGGCGGTGGCCATCGGCGCCGCTGCCCTCGTCCTCGCCTCGATCCAGGCCCGTGCCGTTCTCGGCCGCCACCAGGTCAAGCCGCTCCAGTTCACCCCCCGGGCGACCCGGATCTACGCGGCCGCCCTCTTCCTCGCCGCCCTCGCATCGGCTGCGGCGATCTTCCTCGCCGCCCTGACCACGCCGACTGTCGGCGCCCTCGTCCTCGCCGCGATCGCAACGGCGCTGCTCCTCTTTACGCCCGAGCTGCTCGGCCTCGCCAACCTGTTGATGGGGCCCGTCCAGCGTGCCGACAACGCCCGCTTCGAACGGCGGGCGCGGCGCCGCCTGCGCGAGTTCGAACCGCTGGTGATCGGGATCACCGGCTCGTACGGCAAGACGACGACGAAGGGCTGTGTCGCCCAGGTGGCAAACCTGGCCGGCCCGACGCTGCCGACCCCGGCCTCTTTCAACAGCTACCTCGGTGTGATCCGCACGATCAACGAGAACCTCCGGCCCGACCACCGCACGTTCGTGGTCGAGATGGGGGCCTACCGACGCGGCGACATCGCCGAGCTCTGTCGGCTGGTCGAGCCGCGCATCGGCATCCTCACCGCCATCGGTCCGGCTCATTTGGAGCGGTTCGGCACGCTCGAGGAGACGACGCTGGCGAAGGGGGAGCTGGCCGAGGGACTGACCGCGGACGGCACTTTCATCACCCGCGCCGACGACGCCCGCTGCCGCGAGGCGGCCGAACGCGCTCGCGGTGCGGTGCGCTTCTTTTCCCCCGATCCCCACCCCGACGCGGCAGCCTGGGCCGAGGACGTCCGCCTCGACGAGGGTCGCTCCCGCTTCGACCTCTGCCTGCGGCGCGACGGCGAGACCGTCCGCCACCCGGTCGGCGCCCGCCTGCTCGGCCGCCACAACATCGCCAACCTGCTCGCCGCCGCGCTCGTTGGGATCGAGCTGGGCCTGGCGCCTGAGCAGATAGCCCGCGCGCTCGGCCAGGTCACCCCGCCCGAGCATCGCCTGGCGCCGATCGTCAACCGCGCCGCCGGCATCGTCGTCATCGACGACGCCTACAACGCCAACCCATCGGGCGCTCAGGCGGCCCTCGAGGTGCTGGCGGCGCACCCCGGCAGGCGCCGCATCCTCGTCACGCCGGGCATGGTCGAGCTGGGTGACCGTGAGGAGGCCGAGAACGAGCGCTTCGGCACCGCCGCCGCCGGCGTCTGCGATCTGGTCGTCCTCGTCGGCGAGCAGGCCGAGCCGGTCAGGCGCGGGCTCGAAGCCGCCGGATTTCCAGCCGAAGCTCTCCGCACGGTCGCCGACTCGAGCGGCGCCGAGCGCTTCCTCGCCCAGGCCTCCCGCTCCGGCGACGTGATCCTCTTCGAGAACGACCTGCCTGACCTCTACGGGATCTCGGCCGGCGGGGCTCAGAAGGCCGCGGGTGCCGCCGCTTGAGCGAGGTGACGGAGATCGTCTCGCTCGGTCCGGGGCCACATGCGGGCTGTCTCTGGGGCGAGCCCGCCTATCGTCAGCGAGGCTACGAGCGGGCGCTGGCGGAGATCTGGCTGCGACCCGAGGTCGTCGAGCGCCTCGCGCAGGCGGCGGCGTGGCTGCGTGATGAGCACCGGCTCGGCCTCCTCGTCTGGGACGGCTGGCGCCCTGCCGAGTTGCAGCGACAGCTCTGGCACCAGTACCGGCAAGAGCTGGCCACGATCACCGGCCTCAGCGGCGTCGCTCTGGACGAACGCACCCGCGACTTCGTCAGCCCTCCCGAGAGTTCCGGGTGGACGCCTCCCCATGCCACCGGCGGCGCGGTCGACCTGACGCTCTGCTCGCCGGCGGGCGAGGCGCTCGACATGGGGGGTGAGTTCGATGAGCTCTCCGACCGCTCTTCTCCCGGCTATTACGAGCGCGACGATCTGCCCCCCGAGGAGGTCGCCTACCGCGACCGCAGGCGCCTACTTGCGCTCGCCATGGAGCACGCCGGCTTTCGTCGTCTGCCGACCGAGTGGTGGCACTTCGAGTACGGCACCGAGAATTGGGAAAAGTGGACAGGAAAAACGCGATTGTACGGCGCCGTTCAGGCAGCGGATGGGGCGGACTCGGGCACAGCCGGGGAGGAGTAGCCGCGGCTCGACAGAACTCTAAACCGCACCATGGTGCGGTGGAGACGCAACCGAAAGCAAGAGGCCGGCGATGAGCAGGGTGAGAGTCCGCCCCGGCGGGTGACGAGCAGCTTCGACGCCTTTCTGGTCCGCATCGAGGCGGAGCGGCGACTCGCTTGGCGCACGATGATCTTCAGTGGGATCGGCGTCGTCGCGCTCCTCGTGCTGGCGATCGAGACCGACAGCCAGGCGGTCGGTCTGGTGCTCGGAGTCCCGCTGCTCTTCTTCGCCTATGGCTTCGCCCAGTGGGAGGAGGCCCGGACCGGGCACGAGAGCCTGCGCAAGGACGTGATCGCCCTGACGAACGTCTTCTACCAGGACCCTGCGACGATCAGCAAGCTGCTCGAAAAGGAGGTGATCTACGAGTATCTGCAGAACCTGCTGCAGGCCGCGCTCGGTGACGAGGAATTCGGGCTCGGGTACTGGCAACAGGCGGTGAGGCCGTTCATCGAGGGAGGTGAGAAGGGCTTCCGCCAGGACTGGAACTACCGGATCGACCTGATCGCCCTCGATGAGCCCGTCTCGGTGTCGCATCCGCACGGCGAGTTCCAGATCGATCCGCAGGGCTTCTGGCGCCTGGGCACGGTCGCCACCTTCAGGCAGCAGGTCACGGAGCCCCACGGGGAGTACTACGTCGGCTGCACCTTCTCCCTGCAGAACCTGCCCGAGTGGTTCCGCGACGAGGGCTTTCTCCTGCGCGAGCTGCTCCACCTCGGGCGCGAGCGGACCGCCGAGCTCGACGGGCTCTTCTCCACCGAGTGGATCGGTCCCGGCGGCGAGCGGGCGTGGAGCGCCGCCGGCACGCTGTTCCGCTGCGAGATACACATTGCCGATCGCGAGCTCGAGCCCGACGCCGTGCAGATCAGCGAGCTCGGCATCCGCTGGCGGTACCCGATCGACGAGGAGCTTCAGCGCAAGATGGCCACCGGGGTGAAGGTCCGCATCGCCATAAGCACCTTTCAACCGCGACGCCAGAGCTACTTCCCCGTGAACATCACCCAGCCGACCCGCCACCCGACGGTCCAGTTCTGTTACGCCCAGACGCCGCTCACGTCCGCTGACGTCGGCGCCAACGTGTTCTTCTCCGCGGAGGAGCCCTATCGCCCCGAGCTGGTCGAAGACGGCGACTCGGCCAAGCGGATAGTGCTGCAGACCAACCGCGAGGACTGGGTCTTTGCCGGCAGCGGATGCATCTTCGTCTGGGACGACCGAGACGCTGCGGTCCAGACCTGATCCGGGTATCGTCCGTCGCCGATGAGCGACCTGCTGCTCGGCC
>JASLJO010000197.1 GCA_030152505.1 Solirubrobacterales bacterium
GGGGAGGCGCCGCCGCAGATCAATATCATTTTTTTGCCTTTGAAGAAGGCCCGGTCGCAGACGCCGCCGGTGGACACCCCGCAGCCGCTCAGCTCCATCTCCCGGGGGACGCCGCGCCGGCGCGCCTCCGCCCCCATCGCCAGGATCACGGTCTTGGCGAGATGCTCCTCGTCACCGAGGAAGACCCTGTGCACGCCGCCGTCGTCGCTGAGCTCGACCCGGTCGACGTCGTCGGTGACGAAGCGGGTTCCGAAGCGCTCGGCCTGGGCGCGGAACTGGTTCATCATCTCCGGCCCCATGATTCCCTCGGGGTAACCGGGGTAGTTCTCGACGTCGGTCGTGTTCTGCAGCTGGCCGCCCCATTGGAAGCCCTCGAAGACGAGCGGCTCGAGGTTGGCCCGCGCGGTGTAGAGCGCCGCGGTGTAACCGGCCGGTCCCCCACCGACGATGATCACGTTCTCGACCTTGTTCTGTGCTGGTGCTGAGTCTGCCATTTCTGCCGCCTGGAGTCTAATACTTCACTTTGTATAGTACCCCTCCGGTCAAGCCGGATCTAGGCGACTTCGCCCGACTCCGCCGGCGCCCGGACCTCCCTCAGATGCCTGCCGCGATCGACCGGCAGACCCTCCTCTTCCCAGTGCACAACCCGTTTGCGGAGCTGGAGGAAGGCGACGATGCCGGGTGGGATCGGCAGCCAGAAGGCGACCAGACGGTAGACCAGGATCGCCGGGAAGACGGTCTCCTCGGGGATGCCGAAGAGGACGAAGGCGCCGATCATGCCGGCGTCCACAGCCCCCACGCCTCCAGGCGCCAGCGGGAAGAGGTTGCCGACCATGCCGAGGAAGAACCCCTGGATCACGACGGCCGGCGGCACGTGAACCCCGAACGCCTTGAACGAAGCCCAGAGGATGCCGATGTTGGTCGCCCAGTAGCCGACGGCCGCGATCACCGCCAGACCGCCGCGCGAAGGACTGATCAATAACCCGAATCCGAATCTGACCCCCTCGCCGACCGTCGCCGGCACCTTGGCCACTTTTTCCGCCATCGCCTTGCTCCGCGACCCGCGGGCGAGCCCGACCACACGGCCGCTGAGGTCGGAGGGGATCAACGCCACGACAAGGCCGACGACCAGCAACACCCCCGCCACCGCCGCTGGGACCACGGTCAGCTCGACCGAGTGCTTGCCGGGCAGCGCACCGGTGCGCAGCAGCACGCCGAAGACGATCAGCGCGACCGGGTAGAAGACGTACTGGAGGGTCAGAAAGGCGACCATCCTCCGCGCCACCTCGTGGCGACGCATCCCCGCCTTGCGCAGCGCCCAGTAGGTGAGGGCGATGCCGCCGGCGCCCGCCGCCGAGAAGATCCTGGTCGCGGCGACTCCGGCCATGTTGATCTCGTAAGTCTCCGCCCATTTGAGTCGCAGGGCCTCGCCCCCCACAACCACCTTGAAGAGAGCGACATAGGCAGCGATCGCGGCAAGCTCGAAGCCGATCGCTACCACTATCCAGACCGCCTCGGCTTCGCCGAGCTTGCTCATCGCGTCGCCAAGGCCGACCAACTTCGGGAAGAGGAAGTAGATCGCGATCAGGACGACGAGGACGACCAGGGCGGTCTGCCCGATCCGCCGCCGCGTCAGCAGCGGCAGTTCATAGCCGCCGTTTCCATTCGCCGGCTGCTCAGGAGACACGTTGGAGACGCTACCCGTTCGCCAGGCGCTCCAGACCTTGCAGGCGCCGATTCACTGCCAGAACCGCCGGCTCGGCAAGCCGCTCGCCGCGCTGGACCGTGGTCAGCAGGGCTGCCCCGGCGATCAGGTCGGTGACGTAGTGCTCGCCCAGATAGACGAGGGCGAAGCCGAGAGTCAGGGCATAGCTCCAGCCGGCAACGCCCGGGCCGCGGCCCGTTTCCGCCAGTGAGATTGCCGCCGTCACCGAGGTGGCGAAGTGCAGCGAGGGCATCGCCGCCCACGGGTTGCCACCGAGGGCTCCGTACATCGCCGGCCAGGCCGACTTCCACGTTTCCTCGCCGACCTCGACCATGATCCGGCGCACCCCCTCGCCGGTGTGGCCCTGCTCGGATGCCCACCAAGGCGGTGCCGTCGGCGCGAGAAAGTAGACCCCGCAACCGATGTCGAAGACCGCGGCGAGGCGACGTGCTGCGCGGGGAAAGCGGTCCGGATGGCGCAGGAGGATGAAGGCGAGCGCCACATAGGGCTCCAGGAACCAGAGCCAGTGGACCCAGGTGAGGAAGCGGTTGAGCGTGGACACGCGGCGCAGGCGAGCGAGACCCTGCTGCAGCCGCACGTTGGGCAGCCGACCGAGACCGATCGCCCGGTCGGCGACGATCGGGTAGCGGATCTTCAGCCGGGCGCGAAGGCGCTCGGGATCGTCGTAGGGCAGCTCGTGGATCATCGTGAAGGCCCACATCTGCATCGCGTACATCGCCACGTCGCGCTTGCGCGAGCGGGGCCGCAACACGGCGAGGCCGAGCGGCCCGGCGGCGCAGGCGGCAATGGTCGCCGCCGTGGGGATGCGTGCCCGGCGGCGCAACAGGGGCACCGCAACGGCGGCAGCGATCGCCGCCGTCGCTCCGGCACGCACCGCCACACGCAGCGCCGGAGATGGCCTCGAGCGGGTCCCCATGAGGCCGGCGAGTATAGGAGGAGCCCGACCATCGCCGGGCTACGTGCGGACGGCGGAACGCCCCCTTGCGTGATTAGAATGGCCGCGCTTTGGCGCCCCACTCCCCTGGCATCGACCAGATCGACACGCTGCTTTGGATCGGCTTCGTCGCCGCGGCGATCCTCGTGATCGCAGTAGTCGGCGGACTGCTCTACGCGCTGGGCCGCTACCGCGCCGAGCGCGGCGCCGAGCCGCGCCAGATCACCGGCGGCCGTCGCATCCAACTGCGCGTCGGCGGGGCGCTGGGCGTCTTCGCCGCGGCGATCCTCGTGCTCAGCATCGTCTACACCGACAAGGCGCGTGAGGCGCCGGTCACCGGCCCGGCCGGCCTGCAGGTCGCCCACTCCGAACCGCTTACGATCGAAACCACCGGCCAGCAATGGCTCTGGCGCTACCAATACCCGAACGAATCGTTCTCCTATTACAGGCTCGTCGTCCCGGTCGACACCGAGGTCCAATTGAACCTGGTCTCGACCGATGTCGTCCACACCTGGGACGTCCCCGACCTTGCCCCCAAGACCGACGCAGTGCCCGGCAAGACCCACCAGGTGGTCTTCCGCGCCGACGAAGAGGGGACCTACACCGGTCAGGCGGCGACGCTCTCCGGACAGGCCTACGCGGCGATGGGCACCGCGGTCGAAGTCGTCTCGCCTGAGGAATACGAAGCCTTCATAGAAACCCAGAAAGGCGACATCCAGATTGCGCAAGATCGTGTCGTCAAGCTGATCGAAAACGGAGAAGTCCCATGAGCACGGAGGCCAAGAACCCCGAGCTGGTGATCGACGGTTTCCCGCCACGCCGGGCGCGCTGGGTCCAGCTCGCCACCAGCGCCGACCACAAGGACCTCGGCCGCATTTTGATCACGGGAGCGCTCGGCTTCCTCTTCATGGCGGTCGTCGAGCTGCTGCTCATGCGGCTGCAGCTCGCCGTCCCCGAAAACACCTTCATGCCGCCGGTCACCTTCAACCGGTTGCTCTCGCTCTACGGCGCGACCGCGATCTTCCTCTTCGCCATCCCCCTGGCGCTCGGCTTCTTCTACTACGTGGCGCCGCTGCAAGTCGGCGCCCGTGGCACCGCCCTGCCACGCCTCGGCCAGCTCGGCACCTGGCTCTTCGTCGGCGGCGCAACCGTCCTCTACACGACCTTCCTCTTCACCCCGCCCGAGGCCGGCGTCAACCCGCTGCCGCCGCTCTCCGGCCTTGCCTTCAGCGAGAACAACGGCGTCGACGCCTGGCTCGCCGCGACCGGCCTGGCGACGCTCGGCTTCGTCCTCGTCGCGGTCGACCTGGTGGCGACGCTGCGCCGCCTGCGCGCCCCCGGAATGGCCTGGCGGCGCCTGCCGGTCTTCTCCTGGGCGGCGGCGATCTCCTCCTGGCTGCTGCTCGTGATCGGCTCGGTGCTGCTTGCGGCGATCACGATGCTGCTGATCGACCGCAACTTCGAAGGCATCTTCTTCGCCGGCGACGCCGGTGGCTCGCCGCTCCTCTGGCAGCACCTGAGTTGGATCTTCTACACCGGCGCCTACATGCTGATCCTGATCTTCGCCCTCGGCGCGATCGCCGAGATCGTGCCGGCCATGGCGCGCAAACCGCTCTTCAACCGCGGCGCTGTGATCGGATCCCTCGTCGCGATCGCCGTTCTTGGCACGCTCGCCTGGATACAGAACATGTACACGGCGCCGATCGGAGTCGGCTGGATGTACTTCGCGATGGTCATGTCGCTCGCTCTGATCGTCCCCTTCGGGCTGATCTTCTTCAACCTGATCGCCACCCTGAGCGGCGGAGCGGTGCGGATGCGCGCCCCGCTGCTCTTCGCCGCCGGGGCGATCGTCGCGATCGCCATCGGACTCGTCTCCGAGCTGAATCACTCGATGGTCGCCGCCGGCTGGCGCCTGCAGCACACCACCGACAGCACCGCGGCGACCCACTTCGCCCTGGTCGGCGGGGCCGTCTTCGGCGGCTTCGCCGCGCTGCACTGGTGGTTTCCGAAGATGACCGGCCGCACGATGGGCGAGACCCTCGCCCGCTTCTCCTTCTGGACGATGGCGATCGGCATCCTCGTCGCCTTCGTGCCGCTCTTCCTCGCCGGCGGCGAGAAGGACCAGGTGATCGACGCCTACAAGTTCTTCAGCGGCAACGGCCTTGACGCCTACAACCTGATCGCCACGATCGGCGCCTTCATCCTCGCCGCCGGGATCTTCATGACCCTGGCCAACGCGATCCTCAGCCGTGAGGGCGGTGCCCCCGCCGGGCACGACGCCTGGGGCGCGGATTCGCTCGAGTGGTTCGCGCTCTCTCCGCCGGAGCCACACAACTTCGACGTGCTGCCCGACGTGCGCAGCGCCCGGCCGATGCGCGACATCCGCGTGGCCATCGCCCACCGTGGCGCTCGCGGCGAGCGCGAGACCAGCGATCGCCAGCCGGTAGCCTGACCCCGATGAGCGGCGCCCAGACTGCTGCGATCGCGCGGCGCTCCGCTTCGCCTTCGTTGCTGCGCGACCTGATTACGCTGACCAAGCCGAAGGTGCAGTCGCTGCTGCTCTTCACCACGGTGACGACGATGTACGTGGCGGGCGAACCCTCGCTCGGCCTCGTCTTCCTCACCTGCCTGGGTGGCGCACTCTCGGCGGGCGGCGCCGGCGCGATCAACCACGCCATCGATCGCGACATCGACCGCACCATGGCCCGCACCGCCGACCGTCCGGTTGCGAGCGGGCGCATCTCGGCGCCGGCGGCACTCGGCTTCGGGGCACTGCTCGAGCTCTGCTCCTTCGCCCTGCTGGCGACGACGGTCAACCCGCTCGCCGCCGCGCTCTCCTTCGCCGGCTTCGCCGGCTACGTCTTCGTCTACACGCTCTGGCTCAAGCGAACCACCCCGCAGAACATCGTCATCGGTGGTGCCGCCGGCGCGGTGCCGCCGCTGGTCGCCTGGGCCGCGGTCACCGGCGGCCTCAGTGGCACCGCCTTCTACCTCTTCGCCATCGTCTTCTTCTGGACGCCGCCGCACTTCTGGGCGCTTTCGCTGCTGATGAAGGATGAGTACGCGAAGGCCGGCGTGCCGATGCTGCCCGTCGTTCGCGGTGAGGACGAGACCCGGCGCCAGATCCTGCTCTACGCGATCCTGCTCTACGCGGTGACCCAACTGCCCTTTTGCGCCGGCGGCTTCGGCCTCGCCTACCTGTTCGCCTCGATGACCCTGGGCGCCGCTTTCATCTACTGCGCCGTGCGGCTCCTGCGCAGCGCAGATCGCCGCTGGGCGCTGCGCACCTATCTCTTCTCGCTCGCTTACCTGGCGCTGCTCTTCGGCTCGATGGCGCTGGACGCACGAGTTGGCTAAACGGACCAATTCTGTCGAATTAATGCTATAAGTTTCTTGATTAATTGTCAGTTGGCTGGCCAGTCATTCTCACCGAGGAAAAGCCAACCGAAAGGACATCAAGATGAGCGGCAATCTCAAGGCCCTGGGCCTCGCCCTGGCCGCCGTGTTCGCGTTCAGCGCGATCTCGGCTTCGGGAGCATCGGCAGCCACAGAACCGATTGCCCAGTTCTGGTGTGACGGGTATCCGTGCACCTCTCGCGCCGAACAGCCACCGGAAGAACGCGGAAAATTCGTTACTGCCGCTGGAGCGCTCGAATGCGAAGTCGTGAAATTCGAAGGCACGATCACCGGTCCGACGACGGGCCCCACGGCGACAGCGACGTACGAAAAATGCGTGCTGCATAACAACCTCACCGGGACCACCGACCCGGCGACAGTCACAATGAACGGCTGCAACTACAAACTGACAGTCCACTACCACGAAACAAAAAAAGGCGCCGGAGTCAAAGCCGATGAATACAGCGGCAGCGAGGATGGCGAATGCCCGGCAGGCAAAAAGAAAGAAATCCACGTCTTCAAAGACGCTGCGCACACGGAACTGAAGTGCACATACCAGGCCGAATCGCTCACCCTCGACAATGTCGACTACAAGGACGAGACAGGCAGCGCAGTCGAAGGATCGCTAACAGAATCAACGACAAGCATCAAAAGGACGGCCGGCACGCTGATCAACTGCGGCGCAGAAAACCAGACGGCAAAAGCGTCCGGCAGATTGACAGCGAAATGCACAAACGAAAAACAAGAAACAACAGAATGCGGCATCAAAACAATCCCGTAGCGACCTGGACTGAGGGATTTACACGAGGCTCGCTGCCGTGATCTCCGGACATGAGACCTTGCCTTGAATCTCCTCAGAAGAAGGAACCCCGGTGCCGGCCTGTGGGGCGGCGCCGGGGTTCCGCCCTGTTGCTCCAGCCACGCAGGGCGCCAGGAAGAGCTCGATCGTCAACTCCCGCGACCCCTGCGTCAGCGGGGCTGAGCAAACGAGGCGTACCTCGCGCCACGCGGCCGTCGCGGCTGATAGAAATCCGCCTGTGGACCGCGAGACCGCGAGACGAGACATGGCCGCCGGCCTGCTGGCCGGCGGAATCGCCGCCGCGATCTTCGCCCTCTGCTTCGTCGCGGCGACCCTCTACATCGCATCGTGATGAGTGAGCATCGCCAGATTCCCGAGCCCGGCGAGCTGATCTACCCGTCCCGCCCTTCCTGGGCACCGGCCTTCTTCGCCTTCGGCGCGATCGGCGCCGTCTGCGGCATCTTCGCCGAGGGCTTCATGGTGCGCGGTTGGATCTACTCGATCATCGGCATCGTCATCCTGCTCTTCGCCCTGCGCAGCATGATCCGCGGCGCCGGCCGCGACTACTTCCGCCTGCCCCGCAGACAGCACGCCCGCGGCGCCGTTCTCCCCGTGGAGACGCTCTCTCCACCCAAGTCCTGACGCACAGGCGTCAGTCAGGACTCATTCCGGACGTTGCGCCCGCAGCGGTCCAGCAGCGCACGATGTCGCGGATCGAAAGGATGCCGACCAGGGCCCCCTCCTCGAAGACGACGAGATGGCGGATCCCTCGGGTCGACATCTCCGAGGCGGCGTGCTCGAGGCTCCACTCGGGCGAGGCAGCGACCACGCCTTCGCTCATGTGGGCCGAGACGAGCTCGGTGTCGGGGTCCTGCCCACGGCCGAGCGAGTCGAGGATGTCGCGCTCGGTGACGATGCAAGGCACCGGTTGCTCGTCATCGCTGACCAGCGCGGCGCCGACGCCCTTCTCAACCATCATCGTCGCCGCCTCGCGCAGCGTGTGCGATGGGCCGACGGTGAGGACCACCTCCGACATCCCGTCCCGTACCTGCATTTTTCGGGCCTCCTTTGCGGCTCGCGGGTTCGTGCGGATCGCCTCAAGCCTACCCGACGTTCCAACCGCAGCCAGGCACGGTCAGCACGGCCCTGGCATATAGACTCCGGCGCGCCCCGCGCCGTATGACGATGCCGAAGCCACCGATCCCGATCCGCGCCCTGCTCGCCCTCGCGGCCCTGGCGGCGGTCGCCGTCACCTCCTCCGGTTGCGGCACCACCACGGCCGACGTGCAGCGCGGCCGTGTCCTCTTCGTCCAGAAGTGCGGCGTCTGCCACTCCATGGCCGAGGCGGGCACGACTGCCCAGATCGGACCCAACCTCGATGACGCCTTCGCCGCGGCCCGGGCGGCCGGCGAGACCAACAGCACGATCGAAGGGATCGTCATCCCGCAGGTCGAGTTCCCACGGCCGAGCACCGACAACCCGAACAACTCGATGCCCGCCGACATCGTCAGCGGCCAGGATCTCGACGACGTCGCCGCCTACGTAGGCATGTACGCCGGCGTGCCGGGTGCGGCGCCGCCCAAGGCGCCCGGCGGCCCCGGTGCCCAGGTCTTTGCCAACAACGGCTGTGGCGGCTGTCACACGCTCGCCGCCGCCGAATCCGGCGGGACCGTCGGTCCCAACCTCGACGAAGCGCTGCCAGGCCAGAATCCGGCCATGGTCGAAACGTCGATCGTCGACCCGAATGCCCAGATCGTCAAGGGCTACCCGGCCAACGTGATGCCGTCCAACTTCGGCGAAACGCTGTCGAAAAAAGAAGTCGAAGACCTCGTCCAGTACCTGCTGAAGGAAACGGGCGGCGGCTCCAAGGGCAGCGGGGGCTGAGCGAGGCGGCCGCGTCCCGGCCGCTGACATCATCTGAGCGAGGATGAGGATCCGCCTCAAAGACCGTTTCGAGATCTCGCCGGGACGCTACGCCCTCGTCGCCCTCGTCGCTCTCGGCGCCCTCGCGTTGATCGTGCTCACCGGGGCGGGCGTGCGGCTCACCGGTTCAGGTCTCGGCTGCCCGGACTGGCCCAAGTGCTATGGCGGCACCGTACCGCCACTCGACACCCACGCCGTGATCGAGTACGGCAACCGGTTGCTCACCGGCTTCGTCGGCCTCGCCGTGATCGCCGCAAGCGTGCTCGCCTGGTTCCGTCAGCCCTTTCGCGGCCACCTCGCCCTCTTCGGCGCGCTGCTGCCGCTCGGCGTGATCGGCCAGGCGATCCTCGGTGGTCTCGTGGTCAAGTACCACCTCGCACCGGGGCTCGTGATGAGCCACTTCATCCTCTCGATGCTACTCCTCGACGCATCCTTCGCCCTCGCCTGGTGCGCGCGCTACGAGCCGTGGGAGCGGCGCCGCTCCGACGACCGGCTCGGCGTCTGGGCGGTACGGGCGCTGGTCCCTCTGGGCCAGCTGACGATTCTCGCCGGCACGATCGCCACCGCCTCCGGCCCACATGCCGGCGCCCACGCCGGCCAACTCGTCCACCGCTTCACCTTCGAGGGCGCCGGCACGCTGGAATGGGTCGTACAGCGTCACGCCGCGATCGCCACCGTCTTCGGTCTCGCGGCGATTGGCGTCTGGCTGCTCCTGCGCCGCCCTGGCGGCGACAGGCGCGCCGTCCGCCCCCTCACCGCGGTGATCGCCCTGCTCGCCCTACAGGGCGCCGTGGGTGGTCTGCAGTGGTGGCTGAAGCTTCCCGGCGAGCTCGTCTGGGTCCACGTCGCCCTGGCAACCCTCACCTGGCTGGCGATGCTCTGGACGGTGGCAACGGCGGGTCGACTGGAGTCGGGTCGCGGTGCCGCTGCCGCGGCCACTCGGGGGCCGTCACAGCAAGAACCAGTGGACGGTCCCGGAGAGCCCCAACCAGTGGCCTGACGACGGTGTCCAGCTCAGTGGCCTTTGATCACCGCAGCGGCGATCAGGACCCCGACCGAGACCCACGACAGTCCCATGACCATCCAGCTAGAGATCTGCAACCGCCGCTGATCTCGCTCCCAAAATCGTCTCCGTACGTCCGCTTCGAGCGCCCACATTTTGCCTTTGAGCGTCGCCATATCGCATTGCAGGCGACTTAGCTCTCTATCTCTCCAATCGTCCAGCATGTCCGCATCGTAACAGTTTCGCGGACAATATGTTTCCTCAGCGTCCTTGCCCTAGTCGCCTTCCCCTGGCCGGCAATTAATTGGCAACGCGATTCGGAGCCAGATCGACGACCACGTGGGTGATCGGCAGGTCGATCTCGTTGCGAGCGCGCTCCACCACTCCGTTCTCCAACCAGCGTGAGCGGTGCGGCGGGTGCGTCGAGATCACTATCTCGTCGGCCGGGAATACCCGCAGCGCGTCCTCGATCGCCACGTTCGGGTCGGAGTCGCCGATCTCGCCCTTCGCCTTCAATCCCAACGCGTCGATCGCGATCAGCGAGAGCTCCATCCGCTGGCGCGCCAGCTCGATCCCTTCGTCGATGTCGGATGCCCAGTGGGAGGCGCGGCTCCCGGTCAGCGCCGGCGTTACCACGAGGATCTCGCAGTTCCGGGCGCGGCAGCGCCCCCGAATCTCCTCCAGCAGAGCATCTCCCTCGACCGTCTCGTTGGCGACCACCAGCAGCCTGTGCTTGCCATCGCCACCGCGGGTCAGCTCGACGTTGCGCGAGAGGGAACCGCGCGAGCTGCGGTAGGCAACCCCCGCTCCGAACCCGATCAGCATCGCCGCCCAGACCACCCCGACGACGGGCCGGGTAAGCAAAGTCAGCCCGATCACCGAGACGGCCGCCACGCCGATCACAACCACCCACCGAAAAGCGTCAGCCTCGGATCTCAGGGGATTGTGCATACCCCAGTTTTACCTCGTGACTAGAGGATGTAAACAGCGGTATAGACGATGATCCACATCACGTCGACGAAGTGCCAGTAGA
>JASLJO010000300.1 GCA_030152505.1 Solirubrobacterales bacterium
CCGGTCTGCGTCTGTGGGCGAGAGCCCGAGGCCGAGCTGCTCACCAAGCGGGCGATCGCACGGCGCGTCAAGAGCTCGGCTTCCGGCTCGCGGCCGCAGGCGCAGACCGGGAGCTCGGGCGGACAGACGCAGTCACGGGCCCGATCGACGAGGAATTGCTTGACCCGGCGGTCCTCGAGCGAGTGGAAGGAGATCGCGGCGAAGCGACCGCCGAGCGGCAGCATCGACCAGGCGGTCGGTAGGGCATCGTCGAGCGCGTCGAGCTCGCCGTTGACAGCGATCCGCAAGGCCTGGAAGGTGCGCTTGGCGGGGTGGCCGCCGCCAAAGCGGGCCGAGGCGGGCATCCCTGCTTTGACCGCTGCGACCAGCTCCGAAGTCGTCTGCAACGGCCGTCGCCTGGCGATCTCACGCGCGATGCCACCCGCATAGCGCTCCTCGCCGAAACGGCGCAACGCCTGGGCTATGCGCGACTCGGGCCACTCGTTGACCAGGTCGGCGGCGCTGAACTGCTGGCGCGTGTCCATCCGCATGTCGAGCGGCGCGTCGTAGGAATAGGAGAACCCCCGCTCCCAGGCGTCGACCTGCATCGAGGACATTCCGAGGTCCATGTAGGCCATATCTGGGCAGACGCCTTCGCCGCGCAGGGTGCGAAGCCCTGCCGAGTAGTCGCCGGCGAGGAAGCGGGTTTGGCAGGCGACCTCAGCGGCAAAGCGCTCGAAGCGACTCTCCGCGGCCGGATCGCGGTCGATCGCTATCAAGGTGCCCTGGGGACCGAGTGCCGCGGCGATTCGTCGTGCGTGCCCACCGCCCCCAAAGGTGCAGTCGATGGCGATCTGCCCCGGCTCGGGCGCCAGCAGGGCGGTCAGCTCGTCGGCGAGGACTGGCTCGTGCTCGGTCGGCATGTGGAGAAGTGTTGCGCTGTCGGGTGCGAGATAGCGGCGGTCGCGGTCGGAACGGGCGGCGTGTCCAGTGCGGATCTGCATCTCACCCAGCCGCTCCGCTGGTGGCGAGGCCCTCCGCGATCTCGGGTGCGGAGGCGTCCAGCTCCTCCTCCTGCTTGGCCCAAGCCTCCGCGTTCCAGATCTCCAGGTACTCACCGGCGCCGATGACGACGCACGGGCCGGCCAGTCGAGCGTGCTCGATCAGCGGCTTGGGCACGCGGATGCGCCCGGCCGAGTCGAGCTTCTCATCGAATGAGCCGCCATGGAAGCGGCGGCGGAGGCTGCGCGCGTCCTTGCCGAAGGGACTGTGCGGTGAGAGAAAACGCTCCGAGAGCTGCTCGAACTCAACGGTCGTATGCACCCAGACGCAGGGGTCGAAGCCTTTGGAGAGAACGATCCCGTCGGAGAGCACGGCCCGAAAGCGAGAGGGAACCGTGAGGCGATCCTTGGAGTCGAGGCTGTGCTCGTAGAGACCCCGAAATGCCATCCCTCGGTGTCCTTTCTGCGGGCTGGAAGAGAGTTAGGACCGGAGTGATGAGGTGGGAGGAGCCTCACCACCCCGGTCCTGGGCTTCAACTCGAGCGCCACACTACCCCACTTTCTCCCACTTTGCAACACAACCTCAAACAGGTGCCCCATTCGGCAACTTCGATTGCACCAGGAGGAGCCCGACGACGACCGCGTGGTCGAGGTTTGGTCCGCTCTACGGTCGAAAGCTCGACCACGCTTGCTGGTCGGGTCAGAAGCCGGCGAGGAGGATGTCGGCGTTGGCAATTAGAGCGGCGGCGATCATCAGCAGGACCGAGGGGACGAGGACGAGGGCGACCACGAGCTGGATCTTGGGGGCGGCGCGGGCCGCGCGCTCCTCGATGGTGCGGCGTTGTTCGTGCCGCAGGGCGACGGCCTGGCGGCGGAGTTGATCCGCGAGGGGCGAGCCGAGGCGACTGGAGCGTTCGATCGAGGTGCAGAGGGTGGCGACCTCGCTGCCGGGCACGCACTCGCGCAATCTCTCGAGCGCCGCTGTGAGCGACCGGCCGCACTCGGTCTCGGCGACGACGGCGCGCAACTCCTCAGCCAGCGGGCCGTCGCCGGCGAAGGCGACCTCGCGGAGGCCTGCCGCTGGGTTGCGGCCGGCAGCCGAGCCGACCGCAAGCAGGTCGAGTGCGTCGGGCATCGAGGCCACCAGGCGGGCATGGCGGCGGCGCGCCGCGCGCTCCAGCCAGGCATCGGGTAGAAGGAAGCCGGCCACCGGCAGGCCGGCGGCGACCAGCCAGGAGATCCGGCCCGGTGCGGCAGGCGCAGCCGCGAACGCGACGACGCCGCCCGACAGGGCACAGGCCAGCTTGGCCGCGACCGGCGGAGGCGGCCGCTTCACACGAGCGCCGAACCTCACTCGACCACCTGGGCAAAGCGGCGGATGGCGAGGAAGCCAACCGCCTGCAGGGCAGCGGCGAGCGCCAGCAGGACCGCGGATGCCGGTGCGCCCAGCACCTTGACGAGGAAGCCCGGCTGAACCAGCTCGGCGAAGAGGGCGCCGCCGCTTGGCATGGCGACGACGAGCA
>JASLJO010000253.1 GCA_030152505.1 Solirubrobacterales bacterium
CGGCCGCTCGCGTGCAGAGCACGCCACGCTCCCTGCGTCCTTGATCTGCTTGGTCTAGTCGCAGCTGCGCCCGGCGATGTCCCAAATCACGTCAGCCGGGGTGCAGCCTTGCCTACGGGCGGTGGTCTCGATCTCCTCCCAGGGGAGCTCGGCTTCGGGGAGCTCATCCCAGCGAGCCAGGTCAAGTGCCTCGACCGCCCCTTTGAGCGCCGGGCCAAGGTGCTCCTCGGAGCGCAGCAGCGCCCTCAGGACCTCGAGTTGCTTATCGCTCAAGCGCACAACCCACATGCGGTACCTCCAGGGTTAGGCGTAACGCGGGTTGCTCAGGAAACCTAGGCCGCGGACCGGACGGAATCGCGGCCACCGTCGCCGTGGCTGCTGATTCGCACCGCCTCGACCCGGTTCTCGCGCACCGACTCGACCCGAATCGTGTAGCCGTTGGCGGTAATCGTGTCGCCACGCTTGGGCAGCCGGCCGAGCTCGCCGAAGACGTAGCCCCCGATCGAGTTGTAGGTGTCGCTGTCGACCGGCAGCTCGATACCGCGGTCAGCGAGGTCACCGAGCGAGACATGGCCACGGACGAACCACTCGCCGCCGGCGAGCCGGCGCATCGCTGAAGCTCGAGGGTCGGTCTCGTCCTCGATCTCCCCGACCACCTCCTCGAGGATGTCCTCGACCGTGACGATGCCGACCGTGCGGCCGTACTCATCGACTATCACCGCAAGCGAGGTGCGCTGCACCTGCAGGTCGTGGAGGAGATCGTCCAGCGGGCGGGTCTCGGGGACGATCACGGCATCGCGTACAACCGGCTCGATCCGCGCTTCCGGGCCGTCGCTCATGTAGAGGCGGGCGAGGCTGTTGTTGTGGACGATGCCTTTGACCCGGTCGGGGTTGTCGTCCTCGATCACGACCAGGCGGGTGTGACCGGAGGTGACGCAGCGCCGCAGCGCCGTCTCCACCGTCTCGGAGGAGTCGACGGTGACCACCGCCGGAATCGGCGTCATCACCTCGCGCGCCTCTTGCTCGTGGAGGTGGAAGACGCCGCCGAGCATTCCCGCCTCACCGGGGTCGAGCGTTCCTCCCACGCGTGAGCTGTCGATGATCTGCTTGAGGTCCTCGGCGGTGTGCTTCTCGTCGATGCTGGTCGGGTCGACGCCGAAGAGGCGGACGATCGCGTTGGAGATCGCGCTCAGCCCCATCGTCACCGGGGCGGTGGCAACGCGGAACCAGTTGAGCGGGTGCGAGACGCGACGGGCGACGCGCTCGGCGTTGTGGATCGCCAGCATCTTCGGCACCTGCTCGCCGATGCTGATGTGGATCGCGGTGACCAGAGCGAAGGCGATGCCGACCGAGAGGCCGACGGCCGCACCGTGGGAGAGCCCGCCGAAGATCGGCTCCAGCAGCGTCGCCAGCGAGGGCTCGCCAAGGAAGCCGATGCCGATCGAGGCCATCGTGATGCCGATCTGGCAGGCGGAGAGCGACTCGTCGATCTTGTCGAGCTGCTCGATCACCTCCTCGGCTCCGCTCTCACCTTCCTCGGCGAGCTGCTCGACCTTGCCGCGCCGGCTGCGTACCAGCGCGAACTCGGCCGCGACGAAGAAGCCGTTGATCGCCACCAGCACGAGCAGGAGGACAAGCAGGAGGACACTCATCGGGCTAGGAGGCCCCTATTTGGCCGGGTACTTCGGGGGAGGTCGTCTTCGGCCATTCGGCAATTGATGAATATAGCTTCCCCACCCGCGGAAGGGCCGGATGAGATATTGAGAGTGATATGCGCATCGCAAGCCTCGTACCCTCCGCGACCGAGATGCTGTTCGCCCTCGGCTTGGGCGACAGCGTCGTCGCCGTCACCCACGAGTGCGACTACCCGTCCGAGGTCCGCTCACTCCCCCACCTGACCCGCACCGTGCTGGACGAGGGCCTTGACGCGGGCCAGATCGATGCCGCGGTCAAGGTGACGGTGAGGGAGGGTCGGGCGCTATATGAGCTCGACGAGAAGCTGCTCACCGAGCTCGCTCCCGACCTGATCGTGACCCAGGCGGTCTGCGACGTCTGCGCTGTCTCCTACGAGGACGTGGTCGAGGTTGCGGCGCGGTTGCCGGACAGGCCGCGGGTCCTGCAGCAGGATCCGAGCACGCTGGGCGAGATGCTGGAGGACGTGATCCGGCTCGGCGAGGCGACTCAGGTGGCGCCGGAGGCCCACCTTGTGCGGGGCGAGCTGGAGGGGCGGCTGGCGTCGGTGCGGGCGGCCGTCTCCGGCGCCGGCCAGCCGCGCGTGATCGCCTTGGAGTGGCTCGACCCGCCCTACGTCGGCGGCCACTGGGTCCCTGAGATGGTCTCGATCGCCGGCGGGGACGACGTCGCCGGGCCGCCCGGCCTGAAGTCGCCTGAAGTCGGCTGGGGCGCGCTTTCGGGGCTGGGGCCGGATGTCGTCATCGCCATGCCCTGCGGCTGGTACGTGGGCGAAGCGCACGCTCAGGCGATCGAGCACTGGGACCGCATCGCAGGTCTCGGCGCCGATCGCGTCTACGCGGTCGACGCCGCTTCGACCTTCTCCCGCCCCGGCCCGCGCCTCGTCGACGGGGTCGAGCTCCTCGGCCACATCCTCCATCCCGACCTTGTCGACTCTCCCGGCAACATCGGCTTCGCCGAAGTGCGCGCTCCGCGCTAGGCAACAGCGATCGCTGAGGCTATGGAGAAGAAGCCGATTGCGGCCATTGCCAGGAGCTCCATCGGGAATTGACGGGGGCCGAGCATGCCGCGCTCACCGGCGAGGATCACGAGGGCACAGAGCACCCCGGCGACGAGGCCGCCGAGGTGGCCACCGATGCTGATTTCCCGGCTGCCGAAGGTGATCGCAAGATTGAGCACGAGGATGATGCCGATCGACGATGCAAGCGCGTCGACCCCACGGTTGCGGGCGATGACGAAGGTCGCGCCGAAGATGCCGAAAATCGCCCCCGATGCGCCGATGGTCAGCGAGTCGGGGCTGAGCAGCGTCGCGCCAAACGAGCCGGCGAAGAGCGAGACGCAGTAGATCGCGACGAAGCGCGCCGTACCGATTCCCGGCTCGAGTATGCGGCCGAGGAAGAACAGGGCGAACATGTTGAAGCCGATGTGGAAGAGGCTCGCGTGGAGGAAGCCGCTGGTGAGCAGGCGGTACCACTCGCCTTCGGCGACGCTGGGGCCGAACAGGCCGAAGTCGAAGACGACCGAGCTGTGACCCGGAGTCAGCCCACCGCCGCCGGCGGCGATCTCCGCCAGATAGGCGAGAACATTGAGGGCGATCAGGATGAAGGTCGCCGGGGCGCTCGTCCACAACGACGCCTCCCCCACCCCCTGCGTCACCCGCGTCCGCTGCCGGGCACACTCGGGGCAACGCATGCCGACCGGCGTAGGCGTCATGCAGTCGGGGCAGATCGGCCGGCCGCAGTTGGAGCAGGAGACGCCGGTCTCGCGGCTGGGATGTCGGTAGCAGGTCTGCGCCATCGCGGACGAGGAGCCTACAATCGCCGCCGATGGAGCCCGCGAGCCCTGTCCGGCTTTTCGCCACCGTGGCCGGCGCGGCGCTGTTCGTCTACGGCATCGTCGGCTTCTTCTACGACTCCTCCTTCGCCCGTCCCAATGACCTGCGCGAAGCGCTCGGCCTGCTCTCCGTCAACGGATGGGCCAACACGTTCCACATCCTCACCGGCGCGCTCGGCCTGCTGCTCGCCGGCTTCGCCTCGCGCCGCTACGCGATCTGGCTGACCGCCGTCTACACGGCGGTCGCCCTCCTCGGGTCCCTCTAGTCGACAAATGGAGCGATTTGGGGGTCTATGAGCCCCCAAATCGCTCCAAAGACTCAGGGGCGGACGCGGTCGGCGACGGAGCGCAGGCGGCCCTTGGTCTGCTGCCGGCCGCGGCGGCGCAGCTCGAGCAGGACGAGCGCGCCGGTGGCGGCACCGCCCACACCCGCCGCGACCACCGGGCGCACCCAGTTGCGCGGGTCGCGCAACGCCCGCAGCTCGCTGTCTGAGAGCTCCTCGGCCCAGTCGGAGAGCTCGTCGGCCGCGGCCTGCGTCAACGCTGAAAGCGTGTCCTCGAAGCGGCCCGAGAGCCGCTCGGGCGGCTCGATCGGCCGCAGCGCGTCGCCCAGCAGCCGCTCGACCTCCCAGGTGCTGCCGCTCAGGTTCTCCCTCGCCTCACTCATCGCCATCGCTCATCTCCTCCTCCAGCTGTTTGATCGCGCGATGGATCAGGACCTTGGTTGCGCCGTCGCTGCGGCCCAGCGCTCGCGCGATCTCGCGGTTGTCCATGCCCAGCGCGAAGCGCATGATCAGTGCGTCGCGGCGGTCGTCCGACAGGTTGTCCAGATTCGCCATTACCTGGCGCAGCTCCTCCCGGCCCTCGGCGATCGCCTCCGTGCCGTGGCGAGCGGGAATCGGGTCGGCCTGTTCCAGCGACGTCTGCGGTCGCCGCGAGCGGTCGCGGTAGTAGTTGAGCGCCAGGTTGTGGGCAATGCGGATCAGCCAGGGCCGCAGCGGTCGCCCGTCGGACTCGCGCCGCGCCCGGTCGAAGTGGCGGTAGGCCTGCAGGAAGGCCTGCTCGGTTAGATCCTCGGCGTCGTGCTGGTTGCCGACCCGGTAATAGGCGTAGGAATAGACGTCCTTGAGGTGATCGCGGTAAAGCTGTTCGAAGGCGCGGTCGAGATCCGCCTTGGCGACAGGGTCGAGCTTGGTCGGCTCGACGTTCTCCTGGGCACCGCTCACTGGCGAAGCCTAACCCCCTCATGTCAAGCGGCCGCCTTGCGCGAGCGCTCACCAAGGCGCAGCGAGTCGACCCAGGCCTCGGCGTCGATCTGGCCGCCGATCAGCGCGGCGAGGCCCTCGAGCGCTTCGGCGGGGCTGCCCGAGGCGGATATCGCCTGCGCCAGCAGCGGCACCCCATCGAGACCCTCGGACGCCTGGCCGATGATCGCCGGAATCTCCGTCGCCGGCGTCCCCCTGCCGAGCAACTCGCCGGCGCGCCGGTTGCGGCTGGAAGGGGCGAGCATGGTCGCGGTCAGGTCGCCGACGCCGGCGAGACCGGAGAAGGTCTCCAGCTCGGCGCCGCGTCCGAGCGCGTAGGCGATGCACTCACGCCAGACCTGGGCGGCGGCGATGCCGGCGGCGTTGATGCCGAACGGCTCGGTCGCGGCGGCGGCGAGAGCGGCGGCGTTCTTCGCCGCACCCGCCAGCTCGATGCCGACCATGTCGCGGCTGCGCTCGCAGACAAGGCCGGCGCGGTCGAAGACCTCGCCGAGCTGGTCGCGCAGGTCGCCGTCGGCCGAGCCGAGAACCAGCGCGGCAGACCCGGATACGGCCTCGCGTGCGTGGGCGGGACCGCCGAGGCTGGCGAGGGCGCGGGCGCGGATCCGTTCGCCGACGTACTCGGCGGGGAGCTGGCCCAGCGGCGCGATCAGGCCCTTGGTAAGGAGGAGCACCGAGGAGCGGTCACTGACCCGGTCCGCGATCGTGCCGACCGCCTGCGGCAGCGAGCCCGAGGGGATCGCCAGGCAGACCAGGTCGAGCCCGGCCAGCTCGATCTCCGAAGCAGGGCCGACGAGCAGCGACTCGGGCAACTCGACGCCCTCCAGGTAGCGGCGGTTCTCACCCACCTCGATCATCTCGGCCGCCTGCGCGGTGGTGCGGGTGCCGAGCTGCACCTCGAGCCCACCGCGCGCCAGCAGCACGGCGACCGCGGTGCCCCAGCTGCCGGCGCCGATTACGGCGGCGCGGCGCATCGGCGGCAGCCCACCCATCTCTTCCCACTGCAGGAGGACGTTGGGCCAAATCCGCGCCGTCACCGATTCGGCCAGCGGCGCCGTCGGCTGCTCGACCCGCGGGAAGGTCATCGCCTTGCCGAGGCGCACACGCACCTGGCGCGGGCGGATGCGCCAGCCGCGACGCACGTGCTCGCTGCCGTAGACGGCGGTAGGCAGCACTGGGGCGCCGGTCTGCAGCGCCAGCCGGCCGACGCCGCGCTTCGGCGCCGCCAGGGTGCCGCGGCGGATCCTCGTTCCCTCGGGGAAGATGCAGACCGTGCCGCCGCGTTCGACCGCGAAGCGGGCCGTTTCCATCGCCATCTCGTCCGCTTCACCACGCCGAATCGGGAAGGCACCGAGGCGCGAGAGCAGCCAACCCTGCCAGCGGCGCTCGAAGAGCTCGATCTTGGCGACGTAGTTCATCGGTCGTCGCCAGGGCAGCGCCGCGCCGATGGTGAAGGGGTCGAGGAAGCTGCGGTGATTGGCGGCGACGATCAGTCCGCCATTGACGCGGCCGTACTCGCGGCCGGTGCGGCCGAGGCGGAAGTAGACGAGGAAGAACGGCGTCATGAAGACCCTGGCCAGGAGGTAGAGGGGCCAGTTGACGCTGTGGCGGCGGGTGTAGGCGTGGTAGGCCTGAAGGCGTTCGGGGGTCACTGCGTAGCGCTACACGGGTGAGGGACCGGGGTTACCGGCGCGCGGGTGGCGCGGGGTGACTACCAGGACTGCTCGATCAGCTGCGCAAGCTCCTCCCGGGTCGGCGGTTCGGGCGTGAACGCCAGCTCAGGGCGCATCAGCATCGAGTCCAGAGCTTGGTCGAGCTTCGAGCGGTCAGCGCCTAACTGGCCGAGACCGGGGGGGTTGCCGCCGAGCTCGAGGATGCGGGGTTCGATGGCGGATGGGTCGGTGCCGAGGGCTTCCGCGAGGGAGGCGAGGTGGTCGGGGGCGCGGGGGACCATGAAGGCCATCACGCGGGGGAGGATCGTGGCGTTGGTCTCGGCGTGGGGGGCGCCGCAGATGCGCACCAGGGTCTGGCAGATGACATGGTGCATGCCGAAGGCCGCGGAATCGATCGCGTAGGCGCAGAGGAGCGAGCCCTGGGCGAGGGCGGCGCGGTTGCGCTCCTCGCGCGCTTCGTCGAGCGAGCCCGCGATCAGCTCGGCGCCGCGCAGGGCGGTCAGCTGCGAGACCGGGTTGGCAAAGGGCGTGTAGAGCGAGTCGGCCCCGTGGGCAAGGCCGTTCATCGCGCTGGCACGGAGCGCCTGCTCGGCCAGGCTGGTCATCGCCTCGGGGTCGGCGATCGCCAGCTCGGGCCTCACCATCGCCCGCACGCTCTGCTCAGCACCGGCAGGCAGGCGGTGGATGCCGGTCAGCTCGGCTCCGGAGAGCGTCGTCGGGATCGCCGCCACGCGGGCGCCGCTGACCGCGGCGACCGCCTTGGCGCTGTCGATCACGCGGCCGCCACCGAGGGCGACGAGCTGCGGCGCCCGCGCCCTGTCGAGCAGCGCCGCCGCGGCCTCGGGCACCTGCCCGGACGGCACCGCATGCACGGCCTTCGCCGCCGCCTCCAGCTCGGGCGCACCCGGCAGCGCGCGAGGCGTGGTCAACAGCTCGAACCCGTCGAACCCGTGCTCGTACAGGAGCCGCGGCGCTTGGGCGACACCCTCGCGGCGCAGCACCACGACCCGCCCGGCGTCCCTCCAGACGAAGTTCCCGTTCACCCGGTCGAGCTATCGGCCGTGCGCGGGTTGACGACCGGGCGCAGGTTCGGTTCTACCTCAGCCCGCAGGTGCTCGTAGTCGGGCGGCAGTGAGAGCTTCTCACCGAGGTGCTCTAGCGGCTCGTCGACGGTGAAGCCCGGTCCCAAGGTGGCGATCTCGAAGAGGACGCCGCTTGGCTCGCGGAAATAGATCGAGCGGAAATAGAAGCGATCGATCACCGGGGTCGGCTGCGCTCCGCCCGCGATCGCCTTCTCGCGCCAGGCATCGTGGTCGGAGATCGAGGACGCCCAAGCGACATGGTGGACGCTGCCGGCGCCCTGCAGCGAGCGTTCCTCCGGCGGGTCCTCATAGACATAGAGGCCACCTCGCTTCTCTCCGCGCGCCTCCCAACCTTCCTCGACCTGCTCGAACTCGAGCGCCTCGAGCAAGCGGCTGCTGGCGTCGGGGGCCGGGGTGTAGGCGCAGACGGCGTGGAAGCCCTGCAGCGCCAGCTCGATCGGGACCTCCGGGTGCTCGGCTCTGAGCGGCTCGTCCGGCACCTCTACCACGGCCAGCTCGTGGTCGAGGCCCTCGGGGTCGGAGAAGCGCAGGCTCGCCCCGGCGCGCTCCGACTCAATTCCGTGGGCCTCGAGCCGCTCGGCCCAGAAGTCGAGTGCCTCGGTCGAGGCGACGCGCCAGACGACTCGGTGGACATCGCCGCTGCCGGCCCGGCCCGCGGGCACGCCGGGGAACTCGAAGAAGGTCAGGTCCGAACCGGCGTCGCCCTGCTCGTCGGCGAAGAAGAGGTGGTAGACGGAGGGGTTGTCCTGGTTGACGGTTTTCTTCACCAAGCGCAGTCCCAGCACCCCGGCGTAGAAGTCGACGTTCTTCTGCGCGTCGGCCGTGATCGCCGTGATGTGGTGGATTCCCTCCAGCTTCACGCCAGTCACGTATACCATCCTCAGCGATGAGCCGCGCCCGCCGACGCACGGTCAAAGCCCTCGTTGTGCTCGGCTCGATACTGGCCTTCCTCAGCATCCTCGCGATCTGGACTGAGCGTCAGGCGCTCAACACCAACGACTGGGTCGACACCAGCGGGCGGCTGATCCAGAACGAAAAGATCCGCGCGGCGGTCGGCGACTACCTGGTCGATCAGCTCTACGCCAACGTCGACATCGAAAAGGAACTCGAAGGAATCCTGCCCGGCGAAACCAAGGAGCTGGCGGGTCCAGTGTCGGGCGGGTTGCGGCAGGTGGCGGGTGGCGGCGCCGAAGAGGTGCTGAAGAGCTCGACCGCGCAGGAACTGTGGAAGGACGCCAATCGGGCGACTCACGAACAGCTGCTGGCGGTGCTGGAAAACAAGAAAGAGGCGGTCTCGACCGAAGAAGGCGAGGTGACGCTCAACCTCGGCAGCCTGGTCACCAACCTCGCCAGTCAGGTCGGAATCGGCGCCCAGCTCGCCGAAAAGCTGCCGCCCGACGCGGGCCAGATCACGATCTTGCGCTCCGACCAACTGAAGACGGCACAGGACATCGTCGTCGCCATCAAGGGCCTGGCATTGCTGTTCTCGCTGCTCACCCTGCTCTGTCTCGGTCTTGCCGTATACCTCTCCCGTGAGGGGCGCTGGGTGACCGTACTCTTCTGCGGAGTTGGCCTGATCGCCGCCGGCTTCGCCGCGATCGTCTTCCGCTCGATCGCGGGAGGGATCGTCGTCGACCAACTGGTCACCGAAGAAAGCGTCAAGCCAGCGGCCGAAGCGGCCTGGTCGATCGGCACCTCGCTGATGATCAGCATCGCGACGACGGTGATCGTCGTCGGCGTGCTCGCCGGGATCGCCGGCTGGCTGGGCTCGCCGACCGGCTCCGCCCGTGCCAGCCGCCGCTTCATGGCGCCGGTCCTGCGCGACCACGTCCCCTACGTCTACACCGGCCTGGTCGTCCTCGTCTGCATCTACTTCCTCTCTGCCTCGGTCCAAAACCTGCGCTCCTTCCTGACCACGCTGATCCTCGCCGGATTCGTCGCCTTTGGCATCCACGAGCTGCGCCGCCAGAGCGAAGAGGAGTTCCCAGACGTCCAGATCGCCGACTACTTCGGCGGAGCGAAAGACCGGGTAGTCGGCACGGTGAAGAGCGCCAACCTCGGCGAGCGGGCATCGAAACTGCGGCTGCCCGAGGTGCGCCGACCTGGTGAGGGCGCCGAGGCGCCGGCGGATACGGCGCCGTCCGCCGACCAGCAGGACGCCCGCCTGCGCCGACTGGAGCAGCTCGCCGACCTGCGCGACAAGGGCGCCCTGACCGACGAGGAGTTCGCCGCCGAGAAGGCCCGTGCGCTGGGCGACAACGACTCGTAACGATAAGAGCCCGCCCCCGGACTTGAACCGGGAACCCCTTCCTTACAAGGGAAGCGCTCTGCCAATTGAGCTAGGCGGGC
>JASLJO010000293.1 GCA_030152505.1 Solirubrobacterales bacterium
GATCATTCCGCTCATTTCAGCCGCTATCGGGTGGTGTCGCCCCGATCTTTAATCGTGGCGCGGTCGATCCACATCGCTACGACGCCGCGATCCTCACCACAGAGGGCGCGACGTAAACCCGAGCTTTGCCGACCGCGCGGATGTCGGATCTCTCGAGAATCTCCAGATCGATGAGGGTCTTTATCGCGTTGTTGGCGCCTGGTTTCGAAAGTTCGTACTCCTGTGACACTTCTCTTTGGGTGATGTAGGGGCGACCGACCAGATCGGCAGCGAGGCGCTCGGCTGCACCCCGTTTCCCCGCCGATTGGACCGCAGACCGCAGCTCCTCCTGGAGCTCTACGAGACGCTCTACCTTGTCCTGCGACTCAGCGGCCGACGCGGCTACACCCTCAGCGAAGAAGGCAATCCACGCATCCCAGTCCCCGCTTAGGCTTAGATCGAACAGCGCGTCTTGGTATTGGTCACCGCGCTGCTCAAACCACGGCGAGACAACCAAGAGGGGCTCTCGTATCAAGGCCCCCCTTAACAGCTGGACGATCACGAGCAGTCGACCGAGGCGCCCGTTCCCGTCCGAATAGGGGTGAAGAGACTCGAATTGATAGTGGGTCATAGCCGCCTGCACGACGGTCGGTAACTCCGGGGGCTCGTTGATCCAATGCAGAAGCCCTTCTACTCCGGCCCGGAGCTGGTCACCAGGTGGAGGTGGAACGAAACGTGCTTCGCCGAGGCTGCGCCCGCGCGCTCCGATGACCACGTTGCGGTCCCGAAGTCCGCCGGCGTCACTGAGTTCCCCGGCGGTACCTCGAACGAGGGTGCGCTGGAGCTCGCCGAGCATCCCCATCGTCATCGGGCGATCCTCGGGCCAGGAAAATGCGAGCTCGGCCATTCTCTCGAAGTTCAGGACCTCTCGGATCTCAGCCGTCATATGGCGCTCGTCATCTCGATCTGCTGCCAGGACGTCAGCGAACGGGGCATAGGTCCCCTCCAACGCGCTCGTGCTCTGGGCCTCGCGGCGTAGAGCGGGACGACGAAGCAGCGCGGGATTCGGAATGCGCCGCGCTGCCCCATCCAACCGCGCAAGTGCCGCAGATGCGCGATTGACGGTGGTCCACGTCTTCGTCGACAGCGTCAGGGTCGAGGACAGGGGATCTGGCAGAAAAGCCTTCCCCTCGACAACCTCGTGCGTCGCGGGGTCTGGTCCGAGAATTGGCACCAGACGCCCTATCGGGTTTACGTCAAGGCGCTCGATATCCATCTGGGCAACTATATCGGTTAAAACTTGCCCAATCCACCTCGCTGGGTAAGTTGTCTTGACGCTATCCGCGAAATCCCTGCAGACAGGCGATTGGCACGATCCTCGCACTAGAAGGTCCAGCTTTATCGGGGCGCCCGGATTCGAACCGGGGACCTCGGCCACCCAAAGGCCGCGCGCTACCAGGCTGCGCCACGCCCCGACCTGGCCCAGTGTAGTTGCGAAGGCGCCTGCCGCAGGATCGGTTAATAGAGTGCGACGCGATGGCTGACGTGCAACCGATCAACGCCCTGCATTACGACCTCGACGCGGTCGGCTCGCTCGACGCGGTCGCGGCGCCGCCGTACGACGTGATCGACGCCGCCGAGCGGGCGCGGCTGCTGGCGCGCTCTCCTTACAACGCGGTCGCGATCGACCTGCCGAAACCGTTCGACCCCGCCGACCCCGACAGCAACCCGGTCTCAGACCCCTACGAGAAGGCGGCGCGGACGATCGCGGCCTGGCGCGGCCAGGGGGTCCTGGTCGACGATCCCGAGCCCGCCTACTGGGCGCTGACCCAGGACTACACCGCACCGGACGGCAACTCCTACAGCCGCCACGGGATTCTCGGCCGGGTCCGGGTCGAGGATTACGAGACCGGCACCGTCCGCCCCCACGAGCGCACCCACCCCGGGCCGCTCGAGGACCGGCTCGAACTGACGCGGGCCTCCCACCTCAACCTCTCACCGATCTTCTCGCTTTCAACCGAGGACGCCTGGCCGCTGGTCGAGCCGGCGCTCGCCAGCGAGCCCTGGGGCGAAGCGACCGACGCGGACGGCACCGTCAACCGCGTCTGGCGGGTCGCCGACCCGGAGATCGTCGCCGCCGTCACCGCCCGCCTGGCCGGCGCCCAGCTGCTGATCGCCGACGGCCACCACCGCTACGAGACCGCCCGCGCCTACCGCGACGACGTCGGCGGCGAGGGCCTGCACAACTACACCCTGATGGCGCTGACCGGTCTCGACGACCCGGGGCTCACCGTCTTCCCCACCCACCGCCTGCTCTCCGGCTTCGCCGACTACCCCGAGCGCCAACGGGAGCTCGGCAGCGGCCTGCGCGAGCTATTCGAGGTGACCGAGGTCGACCGCGACAGGATCGACCCCGGCGACGAGGAGGGCGTCGGTGTCTTCGGCCTCTACGACGCCTTCCACAGGCAGGCCTACCGGCTGCGCCTCAAGGACACCGCCGAGCTCGACCGCCGGCTCGAGGGCAAACCGGAGCCCTACCGCCGCCTCGACTCGGCGATCCTCGAGGCGCTGGTCCTGAAAGGGCTGGCGGGGCTGAGCGACCACGACATCGACGCCCGCAACGGCCTCGAATACGCGAAGAGCGTCGACGACGCCCTCGCCCGCGTCGACTCCGGCGACTACGACGTCGCCTTCATCCAGCGGCCGGTCCCGGTCGAGCAAGTCAAGGCGGTTGCCGAAACCGACGTGAACATGCCGCCGAAGTCGACCTACTTCTTCCCCAAGGTGATGACCGGGATGGTCTTCAGCCCCGTCGGCTGAGCGTAGGATCGACCGCAGCGTGGTCAAGATCTACACCAAGAAAGGCGACGACGGCACCACCTCGCTCTGGTACGGCGGCCGCGTCCCCAAGCACCACGGCCGCACCGACGCCTACGGGACCCTCGACGAGGCATGCTCGGCGCTCGGCCTCGCCCGCGCCCTCTGCGACGCCGGCGAGGCGAGGCTGGCCGAGGACATCCTCCGACTCCAGGACTACCTGTTCGTCGCCGGCGCCGAGCTGGCGACGGCCCCGGAGGCCGCGGCGCGGCTCGAGGACGGCGTCAGCCGCACGACCGAGGCGATGGTCGTCGAGCTGGAGGAGATGATCGACCGCTACATGTCCGAGGTCGAGCTGCCACCGAAGTTCGTCATTCCGGGCGGCAACCAGCTCTCCGCTCAGCTCGACGTCGCCCGCACCGTGATCCGCCGCGCTGAGCGCCGGATCTCCGCCCTCGCCGAAGCCGGCGAGCTCGCCGGCGAGACCGTGATCCACTTCGTCAACCGCGCCTCCGACCTCGCCTACGCGATGGCGCGCTTCGCCGACGTCGACGACCCGGCCCTGTTCGAGGGCCGCGGCAAGGGCTGAGCCGGCGTGAAGATCGTCGCCCGCCGGATCCAGCGGCTGGCCCACGAGGTCGACCTGGAAGGCGGTCACGAGCTGATCGTCGACGAGCCGCCCGACCGCGGCGGCACCGACACCGGGCCGCGGCCGACCCAGTTGCTGGCCGCCAGCCTCGCCGGCTGCACGGCGATCACGGTCGAGATGTACGCCGACCGCAAAGGCTGGGAGCTGGGGGCGCTGGAAGTGACCGTGGATATGGACTACGACGGGCACGTGCCCAGCTCCTTCGACGTCAAGCTGCAGCTGCCGGCGGAGCTCGACGCCGAGCAGCGCCGGCGCCTGCTGGTGATCGCGACCCACTGCCCGGTCCACAAGGTTCTTGCCGGAGAAGCCTCGGTCACCGTATCCGAGCGGATCGAGAGCGACTGATGGACCTCGGGCTCGCCGGGCGCTCCTGCGTCGTCACCGGCGCCAGCCGCGGGATCGGGCGCGAGACCGCGATCCAGCTCTGCGCCGAGGGCGCCAAGGTGCTGCTCGTCGCCCGCGACGAGCGCCGCCTGCGCGAGGTCCAGGAAGAGGCCGACGGAGCCGGGCGGTCGGCGGGCGGGCGGGCCGCGGTGCTCGCCTGCGACGTCACCGAAGCGGATGCCGGCGAGCGCATGCTGGCGGCCGCGAACGGGAGTTTCGGCGGCCTCGACGTCCTCGTCAACAACGCCGGCGCCGCGCGCTGGCGCGCCCTCGACGACGTCCCCGACGAGGACTGGCGCGCGCAGTACGAGATCAACGTGATGGCGCCGCTGCGGGCGATGCGGGCGGCGATCCCGGCGATGGCCGAGCGCGGCTGGGGCCGCGTCGTCAACGTCTGCTCGACCGCCGGCAAGCGGCCCTCTGCGGCGATGCCCGAGTACTCGGTCGCGAAGGCGGCCGAGCTCTCGCTCTCGCGCCTGTTCGCCGACCGCTTCGCGAAAAGCGGCGTCCTCGTCAACGCGATCTGCCCCGGCCCGACCGAATCGGAGATGTGGATGGAGCCCGGCGGCCTGCTCGACCAATCACGCGAAATGGCCGGCGCCGCGACCCGTGACGAGGCGCTCGAGACCGCGGGCTCGAAGCGCCCGATCGGCCGCCTCGCCGAAGCCCACGAGATCGCCGCCGCGATCGTCTTCCTCTGCTCCGAGCGCGCCTCCTACGTCAGCGGCGCAGCCTGGTCGGTCGACGGCGGCACCGTCCAGGTGATCATCTGACCGACCTCTCGGAGCTGCTCCTCGATCCCGCCGAGGCCTTCGACGGCACCGGGTCCGGGACCGAGGCAGCCGTCCTGCTGGCGATCTACGCCTGGCCCGACGATCCCGGGCTGATCTTCACCGAGCGGCGCGCCGACCTGCGGCGCCATGCCGGCGAGATCTCCTTCCCGGGCGGGCGCCGCGACGCCGCCGACGCCGACCTGGCGGCGACGGCGCTGCGCGAGGCGCAGGAGGAGATCGGGCTCGACCCGGCCTCGGTCGAGCTGCACGGGGCGCTGCCGCCGGTCTCGACCTTCGTCACCGACTACCTCGTCCACCCCTTCGTCGGGCTCGTCCCCGACCCGGCCGAGCTCGGGCTCGAGCCGAACCCGGCCGAGGTTGAGACCGTCCTTACCTTCTCGCTCGAGCTGCTGCGCGGGGGCTATGGAATGCGCCGCCTGGTCCGCCGCGGCGTCGCCATCCACACCCCCACCTACGAGGTCGAAGGCCACCTGATCTGGGGCGCTACCGCCCGCATCCTCGGCGACCTGCTCGCCCGCCTCGGCTGACTAGCTCGAAGCCTTCTCCGGCTGCGGCACGATCCGGATGTAGGGCTTCGGCTCCTTCCAGCCATCCGGGTAGATTTCTTTCGCTTCGTCGTTGGAGACCGAGCCGGCGATGATCACGTCGTCGCCCTGCTGCCACTGGGCCGGCGTCGCGACTTTGTTGCTGGCGGTCAGCTGCAGGGAATCAATTACGCGCAGGACCTCGTCGAAGTTGCGCCCGGTGGTCATCGGGTAGACGAGGATCAGTTTGATTTTCTTGTCGGGGCCGATGACGAAAACGTTGCGGACCGTCTGGTTGTCGGCCGGGGTGCGGTCGCCGGGGTCGCCGGAGACGTCGGCCGGCAGCATCCCGTAGAGCTTGGCGACCTCGAAATCGGCGTCGCTGATGATCGGGTAGTTCGGCGCCGTCCCCTGGGTCGCCTCGATGTCGCTTGCCCACTCCTCGTGCTTGTCGAGGGGGTCGACCGAGAGTCCGATGATTTTCACGTTGCGCTTGGCGAACTCGGGCTCGATGCTCGCCATGTAGCCGAGCTCCGTCGTGCAGACCGGGGTGAAGTCCTTCGGGTGCGAGAACAGCACAGCCCATGAGTCGCCGATCCAGTCGTGGAACTTGATCCGGCCCTCGGTGGTGTCGGCCTCGAAGTCTGGTGCTACGTCGCCAAGCTGCAGCGTCATCTGACCCGCTCCTCTCGGATACTCGCTTTGAGCGCATTTACCTCAATTCCCATCCGAGTTTAGACATATGTCCCAATGGGGCTCACTTCTCCAGCAGGTCGACCGCCCCACCCATGGCGGCATCCGTCCAGACCCCCATCGGGTCATCCCAGGTCTCGTCGTCGAACGGGTCGACGAGCAGACAGGAAACCGGCATTTCCCAGGTCTCCGACGCCGCCTCGACCGCCTCCTTGCCGCGGGCGAGCAGAATCGGATCGACGCTGCCCTTGCCGTCGTAGATGAAGCCGCGCACCGGCGTTTCGACCAACCGCTCGAGCACCCGGTCCAGGCGTGGTCCGTGGATCGCGGCCAACTCCTCCTCGCTCCCCTCGGCCGAGCCGAGCAGCCAGGCAACCACGGCGATGTCGTCGACCAGCTCGAGCACCGATCCGGGCTCCGCCGGATCGGCAAGAGCCGGCTCGATTCCGTCCTGCTCTATCAGCGCCAGCCCTTCCTGGTGGCGACTCGTTCCGCGCACCTGCCAGCCCCTGGCCAGGAGTCGCCCGCCCAGGGCCCGGCCGCGGCAGCCGCAACCGACGATCAGCGCCCGCGCCATTCGCCCGCTTTCACGCTCCGAACGGGTCGCCCCGCCGCAGCCGCTCCAGCTCCTCCTCTTCGACCTCGGCCCGCAGCGCCCCCTCGTCTACCTCCGGGACGCCACGGCGGCGGCGCATCTCGTTCTGCGCCTCGAGCATCTGGCGCACGTCATCGATTTCGTTCTGCGCCTCCACTTCGGGGCTGCGGGTCGGCTTCCAGTCGACCAGCTCGACGGCGCTGCCCTGATAGAAGTGGCCGATCAAGAGCAACACTCCGATGATCAGCGCGAGCATGCCGAGGGTGAGCAGGACGAAACCCATGGTGCCCTTCAGGATACGGGCGCGTGCCGGCTTCGCCTTTAATGCCCGCAATGCCTGACGCCTACATAGTCGATGCGATCCGCACGCCGATGGGCTCTTATAGAGGGGCTCTCTCGGGCGTGCGGCCCGACGACCTCGCCGCCCACGTCGTCCGTGCCGTGGTCGATCGAACCGGGGTCGACCCGGCCGAGATCGTCGATGTCTACTTCGGCGCCGCCAACCAGTCCGGCGAGGACAACCGCGACGTGGCGCGGATGGCGGTGCTGCTCGCCGGCCTCCCCGACAGCGTGCCCGGGGCGACCGTCAACCGGCTCTGCGCCTCTGGCCTGGAGGCGGTCAACTGCGCCGCTCGCGCGGTCAAGCTCGGCGAGGGCGACTTCTACCTGGCCGGCGGGGTCGAGTCGATGAGCCGCGCGCCCTGGGTCGTCGGCAAGCCCGAGCGCGGCCTACCACGCGGCGAGCAGACGATGCACGACACGACGCTGGGCTGGCGCTTCGTCAACCCGCGCATGGCAGAGCTGGGCGCCTCCACCGAGTCGATGGGCGAGACGGGTGAGAACGTCGCCGAGCGCTACGAGGTCAGCCGCGAGGACCAGGACGCCTTCGCCCTGCGAAGCCACCGACGCGCCGTCGCCGCCGCCGAGGCCGGCCTCTTCGCCGAGGAGATCGTCCCGGTCGAGGCGCCGAAGGGACGCCGCGAGACCGTTCTCGTGGAGGCCGACGAGGGTCCCCGGCAGGACGCCTCGCTGGAGAGGATGGCCGCACTGCGGCCGGTCTTCCGCGAGGGTGGCACGGTAACGGCGGGCAACGCCTCGACCCTCAACGATGGTGCCGCCTGTCTCCTCGTCGCCTCCGAGGCGGGGGTCGAGAAGCTGGGCACCGAGCCGCTGGCCCGTGTCCTCGCCTCCGGCGTCGCTGGCGTCGACCCCGCCTACATGGGCATCGGCCCCGCCGTCGCCGTGCCGCGCGCCCTCGCCGCCGCCGGACTCGAGCTCGACCAGATCGACCTGATCGAGCTCAACGAGGCCTTTGCCTCACAGGTCCTCGCCTGCGCCCGCGAGCTCGGCATCGACGAAGAGCGGCTCAACGTCAACGGCGGCGCGATCGCCCTAGGCCACCCGCTCGGCTGCTCCGGCGCCCGCCTCACCACCACCCTCGTGCGCGAGCTGCGCCGCCGCAACGGCAGGTACGGCATCGCCACCATGTGCGTCGGCGTCGGCCAGGGCCTCGCCACCGTCCTCGAAGCGGTGTGATCCCCCGAATCCGCAAATGGAAGCATTGAGGGGTCTATAGACCCCTCAATGCTTCATGTAGCCTCGCGCGGCGATGGCTGAGGCGCTGAGAGAGCTTGCGAGCGTGGATGGGCGGGTGGTGCCAACCGCCGAGGCGACGGTGCCGATGAAGGACGACGGGCTCTACCGCGGCGACGGCGCCTTCGAGGTGATCCGGCTCTACGGCGGCCGGCCGTTCGCCCTCGGCGATCACGTCGACCGGCTGGAGCGCTCGGCCGCGTCGATTGAGCTCGAGTTCGACCGCCCTGCGCTGGAGCGCGAGATCGAGGCGCTGATCGCCGAGGCGGACAGGCCCGACGCCCAGCTGCGCCTGATCGTCACCCGCGGCGGGCGCCGCATCGCCGCGATCGAGCCGGTCCCCGAGCACACCGAGACGCTGAAGGTCGCCACCGTCACCTACAGCCCGACGGTGATCCTCAACGGGGTTAAGTCGCTCTCCTACGCCGCCAACATGCAGTCGACGCGACTGGCGCAGTCCCAGGGCGCCGACGAGGCGGTCCTGGTGCGGCCCGACGGAGTCGTGCTCGAGCCGCCGACCTCTTCGGTCTTCTGGGTCTCGCCAGAGGGAGGGCTGCGCACGCCGGCGCTCGACGTCGGCGTGCTCGAGTCGATCACCCGCGACCGCCTGGTCAAGGCGCTGGACGTCGAGGAAGGCGCCTGGCCGGTCGAGGATCTGCGTACCGCCCATGAGGCGTTTCTCGCCTCGACCACGCGTGAGATCCAGCCGGTCGCCGAGATCGACGGCAGACAGCCGGCGGAGGCGCCAGGGCCACGCACCCGCGAAGCCCAGCAGGCCTTTGCCACGACCCTCGAACAAGAGCTTTGAGCAACCTGGGATAACAAGAGAAAGCGATGGTGAGATGGACTTCCAGTTGACCGACGAGCAGCGCCTGATCTCCGAGGCGGCGCGCGAATTCGCCGACCGCGAGATCCTGCCGTGGGTGCGCGACAACGACCGGGCCGGCCGCTTCGACCGCGAGCTGGCGAGCAAGCTGGGCGAGGTCGGCTATCTCGGCGCGCCGGTGGCCGAGGAGCACGGTGGCCGCGGTCTCGACTACATCGGCTACGGGCTGATCGTCGAGCAGGTCGGTCGCGCGGACTCCTCCGCCCGCACCGTCGTCTCGGTGCAGACCTCTCTGGTCGCCGGCTCGATCGAGAAGTGGGGCACGGAGGAGCAGAAGCAGAAGTGGCTGCCGCGGCTCTGCTCGGGCGAGGCGCTCGGCTGCTTCGGCCTGACCGAGCCCGACACCGGCTCCGACGCCGCCAACCTGCGCACGCGGGCGACCAAGACCGGCTCGGGCTGGTCGATCAGCGGCCAGAAGATGTGGATCTCGCTCGGCAACTTCTCCGAGGTGGCACTGGTCTTCGCCCAGACCGATCCCGAGAAGAAGCACCGCGGCCTCGCCTGCTTCCTCGTCCCGACCGACAGCGAGGGCTTCACCACGCAGGAGATACACGGCAAGCTCGGGCTGCGCTCCTCCGACACCGGCGAGATCTCCCTGGACAGCGTCGAGGTCGGCGAGGACGCGATGCTCGGCGAGATCGGTGACGGCTTCAAGGTCGCGATGAGCGCCCTCGACAACGGCCGCTACAGCGTCGCCGCCGGCTGCGTCGGGATCTGCGAAGGCTGCGTCGAAGCCTCGGTCGCCTACGCCAAGGAGCGCAAGCAGTTCGGCGTCCCCCTCGCCCGCTTCCAGCTGGTCCAGGAGATGATCGCCGACAAGATCCTCAAGCGCGACGCCAGCCGGATGCTGGTCTACCGTGCCGGCGTGCTCAAGGACGAAGGCAAGCCGAACACGACCGAGACCTCGATCGCGAAGCTCTACGCGACCGAGTCGGCGGTCGAATGCGCGAACCTGGCGATCCAGGTCCACGGCGGCGCCGGCTACGTCGACGACTATCCGGTCGAGCGCTACCTGCGCGACGCGCGTGTGACGACCCTCTATGAGGGGACGTCGCAGATCCAGAAGCTGATCATCGGCCGCGCCGCGACCGGGATCGACGCAATGACGCCGCATCGGTGAGCGAGCTCATCGAGACAACGGTCGACGGGCACGTCGCGCTGCTGCGCATGAACCGCCCGGAGGCGCGCAACGCGCTCTCGCCAGAGGTGATGGAGCTGCTGGGCGCCGAAGTCGAGCGCCTCGACGCTGAGGAGAACATCCGAT
>JASLJO010000308.1 GCA_030152505.1 Solirubrobacterales bacterium
GGTCGAGGGCGTGATCGCCACCCTCGCCGCCGACCCCGAGGCCGACGGTGCCATCGCCGCCACCCCCATCACCGACACGATCAAGCGGGCCAAGCCCGACTCAGGCTCGTGGAAGCCTTTGGGGGTCGACAGACCCCTCAAAGCTTCCATTTGCGTTGAGTCGACGGTCGATCGCGGGGAGTTGTGGGCTGCGCAGACGCCGCAGGTGTTCCGGGTGGAGGCGTTGCAACGGGCGTTGGAAACCGATCCGGCTCAGGTCGAGAGCGCTACGGACGAGGCGATGCTGATCGAGGCGGCTGGCGGTACGGTGCTGATCCACCCGTCCCAACCCCACAACCTCAAGGTGACGACGCCGCTCGATCTGAAGCTGGCCGAGCTGCTGCTCGCCGGCCGCTCAGCTCAGTAGAACCCAGACCAGCGCCGCGGCAAAGGTCAGCTGACCGATGCCCAGCGCGACGCCGAGGCTGACCGCACCGAAGGCGCCGGCGATCGCCGCCCCCAGGACGAAGGCGCCGAGCATGATCGCCGGCTGGCGGATCATCGTCCCGCCGGCTCTCCTCGCGGATCGGCCGGCAGGCCGGCGGCGGCGCGGGCGTCGTCGTCGAGATGGCGCCTCCGCCTTCTCTCGTAGAGGCGCCTCTGGATGGAGAGGGTCGTAACTCCGGCGAACACGATGGCCGTCAGATTGACCGCGAGCTGCGCCATCGCCCCCCGCCATTCCGACCAGTCGGCCACCGCGGCGGCGACGCCAATGTTGGCGGCGGCGGGAATCGTCGTCACCGATATCAGCACGCCGATCAGCGCACCGGACTTGGCCGAGGTCAACGAGAGCATGCCCGCTGCGCCGGCGAAGCAGGCGACGATGAAGGAGAAATCGTCGGGCTTGGAGATGAACTGGGTGAGGGGGTGGATGGAGGCGCTGAAGTCGGAGTCGAGCAGGCCGGTCGCCTTCGAGATCAGGGTGAAGAGGAAGGCGGCGGTGATGCCGAGTGGGAAGCCGACGGCCAACGCGGCCAGCGAGCGCAGGGCGAACCGCGGGCGCCGCTCGACGATCGCCACGCAGAAGCCGGCCAGCGGCCCGAACTCCGGCCCGACGACCATCGCCCCGACGATCAGGATCGGCGAGCCGAGGAAGATCCCGACCGAGGCGATCAGGCAGGCCAGGACCATGAAGGCGAGGAAATTGCCGCCGAGTTCGATGTTCTCGGAGGTGCGAGCCTCGACCTCCTCCCAGACGACCGCGTTGGCGGGGGTCCCGCGGGCGGCCCGCTCGGCGCGGTCCGCCGCGCGCGAGAGCTGCGAGTCGATCTGCACGAGCGAGATCGATCCGTCGCGGGCGACGCCGAGCTCCTTCAGGTCCCCGATCATCACGCTGGCGTCCTCCCGGGTGACGTCGCAGAGGATGACGTCGCCCTGGGGTTGGCGGGCTGCGCCGGCCAGATAGACGAGGTTGCATGCCGACGGCGTCGCTTCTAACAGGCCGAGCACCTGATCGGAGCGATCGGATGGGACGACGATCCGCAGATGGACCACGTTCCGACCCTACTGGGACGTGCCGTCGCTTATGCACCCATATGGGCCTCTACTGGACGGCACGTCTAGAGGCCGTAACGTGTTGCGCCGATGCTGACCGACTACCACCTGCACCTGCGACCGGACGAGCCGGACACGCCGCCCGAGCGGTACTTCACCGCTGAGAACGTCGAGCGCTACCGCGAGGCGGCCGCGGCCGCCGGCATCGGGGAGCTGGGCGTCTCCGAGCATGTCTACCGCTTCACCCAGGCACTCGAGCTGTGGCGTCATCCTTTCTGGGAGGACCAGGCACGCGACGACCTCGACGCCTACTGCGAGTTCGTCCGCGGAGCCGGGCTCAAGCTCGGCGTCGAGTGCGACTTCGTCCCTGGCGCCGAGGATCGCACCGCCGGCCTGCTCGACGCACGCGACTTCGACTATGTCGTCGGCTCGGTCCACTTCGTCGGCGAATCGGCCGTCGACCACGAGGGCTGGGACGCCTGGAAGGAGCGGGGCAACCCCGACGAGGTCTGGCGTCGCTACTTCGCGGCGCTCGCCGAGTGCGCCGGCTCCGGCCTCTTCGACATCCTCGCCCACCCCGACCTGGTCAAGGTCTGGGGACGCGGCCGGCCGCTGCCCGAGCGCGACCCTCGTCACTACTACGAGCCCGCCGTCGAGGCAATCGCCTCCAGCGGCATCGCGGTCGAGCTCTCCACCGCCGGTCTGCGCAAGCCGGTGGGCGAGCTCTATCCAGCCCGGGCCTTCGCCGAGCTGTGCGTCGAGGCCGGCGCGCCCTTCGCCCTCTCCTCCGACGCCCACCTGCCCGAGCAGGTCGGCTTCGGCTATGACCGCGCACTCGACTTCCTCGCCGCGCTCGGCGTGGAGGAGATCGCCGTCTTCGAGCGGCGCCGGCGCGGCTCGGAGCCGCTGCCGGCCCGGGTGGGCGAGGATTAGACCGTGAGCGTCGGCATCGGCTACGACAGCCACCGTTTCGCCGCGGGGCGGGCCCTGATCCTGGGTGGGGTCGAGATCGAGCACGAGCGTGGCCTCGCCGGCCACTCCGACGCCGACGTCCTCACCCACGCTGTGATCGACGCCCTGCTCGGTGCCACCGGCGAGGGCGACATTGGCACCCTCTTCCCCGATGACGACGAGCGCTGGCGCGATGCGGACTCGATCGACCTGCTGCGCACCGTCGTCGGCATGATCGCGGGCAGGATCGTCAACATCGACGCGACCCTCGTCTGCCAGGAGCCGCGATTGGCCCCACACCGCGCCGAGATGGAGCGCGTCTTGGCGGAGGCGACTTCGGCCCGGGTCAGTGTCAAGGCGACCACCAACGAGGGCATGGGCTGGATTGGCCGCGGCGAGGGAATCGCCTGCATGGCGGTTGCTTCGGTCGATAGCGAATAGGCTTTTGGGCTTCATGGGCACGTTCGGATCGATCGCCTCTGCGGTGCGGCAAAGGGCCTCGGACAAAGCGTTCGAGGTCAAGGTGCTGCACGAGGCGGGTATCGCCGGCCTCCACCGTCCCGACAAGGCGGCAAAGGTCGTTACCGCGTTCGTGCGCTGGGGCGCCTCACCGGGCCTCGGCATCACCGTTGCGGCGATCCACTATCCGCAAGAGACGGCGCTGGTGGACGAACGTGGCTCTCTCACCTTCGAGCAGCTCCACCGACGCTCCAACGCGCTCGCTCGTGCCTTCGAGCGGATGGGGATCGGCTACGGCGACGGGGTCGGAATCATGTGCCGCAACCATCGCGGCTTCATCGAGGCGACGCTCGCGGCCGCCAAGCTCGGCGCCAGCGCGCTCTACCTCAACACGATGTTCGCCGGGCCGCAGCTGGTCGAGGTCACCCGCCGCGAGGGGCCGAAGGCGCTCGTCTACGACGAGGAGTTCAGCGAGCTGCTCGACGGAGTCGACGAGGGCGTCCAGCGGATCGTCGGTTGGGCCGACGGCGATGTCGAGGCGCCGACGTTGGACTCGCTGATCGATTCCGCCGGTGACTCGGACCTGAAGCCGCCGCCCGACAAACCTCGCTTCGTCATCCTCACCTCGGGCACGACCGGTACGCCGAAGGGGGCACAACGCTCCAGCCCCGACGGCCTGTTCACGCTGGCGGCGCTGATCGACCGCATCCCCTTCCGCAGCCGCGAGACGATGATGATCGCGGCACCGCTCTTCCACTCATGGGGTTTCTTCCACTTCGTCATGAGCCTGCCGACCGCCTCGACGATGGTGTTGCGGCGGCGCTTTGACCCGGAGGGAACGCTGCAGGCGGCGCAGGAGCACGGCGCCCAGGTGCTGGGAGCGGTGCCGGTGATGCTGCAGCGCATCCTCCAACTGCCCGAGGAGACCCTCGACAGGTACAAGCTCCCGTCCCTGCGGATCACGTCGCTCTCGGGCTCGACCCTGCCGGGCGAGCTGGCGATCGCCTGGATGGACCGCTTCGGCGACAACGTCTACAACCTCTACGGCTCGACCGAGGTCGCCTACGGGACCGTCGCCACGCCGGCAGAACTGCGGACCGCGCCGGGCACGGCGGGACGGCCGCCGCGGGGTACCGTCGTCCGCCTCTACGACGAAGCCGGGCGCGAGGTTCCGCGGGGCGAGGTCGGCCGCATCTTCGTCGGCAACGAAATGTCCTTCGAGGGCTATACCGGTGGTGGCGGCAAGGACGAGATCGACGGCCTGTTGTCCAGCGGCGACGTCGGCCACCTCGATGCCGGCGGGCGCCTCTTCGTCGACGGCCGCGACGATGAGATGATCGTCTCCGGCGGGGAGAACGTCTTCCCGCGCGAGGTCGAGGACCTGCTCGCCGACCACGAGGCGGTCACCGAGGTCGCGGTGATCGGGGTCGATGACGAGGAGTATGGACAGCGGCTGAAGGCCTTCGTCGTCCTCTCCAACGAGGCGGAGGTCTCCGCCGAAGAGCTGAAGGCGCACGTAAAGGCGCACCTCGCCGGCTACAAGGCGCCGCGCGAGATCGAGTTCATGCCGGAGCTGCCGCGCAACGCCACCGGCAAGATCCTGAAGAAGGATCTGCACGCGCGCGAGGCCCAGAAGTCCGCGTAGTCTGGGGCGGTCGGTTGTCTCCGCGCTAATTGCGGAAAATTGACGGCGGTCGGACTGGTCTCACCTCCGCCGTGGGTAGTAGGTTGCGACGGATGGCTGAGCCCGCGATCAAGCTGAGCTCTGTGGCGGAGGCAACCGAGGAGATCCATGGTGTTGCCAAGCAGGCCCTCGAGTGGGTGCGGCAGAGCGAGAAGCGCGTAGCCGCGGCGGAGAAGAATGCCGCCGAGGTCAAAGAGCGAGCCAAGGCGACGTTGACGAGGATCGGCGAGGAAGGGCGCACGCGGATCGATGCCGAGCGCCAGAGGCGCCGTGCCGCCGAGGCACGGGTGGCCCATGCCGAGGAGGGACGCGACCGTGCCGAGAAGGCCTTCGAGCGGGCGCGTAAGCGGGCCGAGGCCGACCGCGAGGCGGCGGCCACAGAGATGACCTCTGTCAGGGGTGTGGCTGCACAGGAGCTGGTCGACGCGGTGAAACGGACCGAAGACGCGGCTTCAAAGCGGACGGGCGAAGTGCTCGAAAAGGCACAGGTCGAGGCCGACCGCCGTGTCGCCGCCGCCGAGCAGCGCGCCGCCGAGGCTGAGGCGCGGGCCGAGGAGACCCACCAGCTTGCGGTGCGCCTCGAGGCCGAGATCGAGGAGCGGGTGATGCAGGGAACTGAGGAGGTGCGCCGCGAGGCCGAGGAGCGGGTGAGCCGCTTGGTCGAGAAGGTCGAAGGCGAGGCCACCGAGAGGGCCCGCACGCGCGCCGAGGAGCAGCTGCAGGCCGAGTCCGAGCGAATCCGTGGGCAGGCCGAGCAGCGCGAGGAGCGCCTGCGGCGCGCCGCCGAGGAGGAGATCAAGGCCAGCGCCAAGCGGGCGCGGCGTGAGGTGCTTGCGGCGGCCGACCAGACCGCGCCGAGCTGGTCTCGTAACGAGGCTCCCTCGGGGGCGGGCTACAGAACGTTCTAGGCCCGCGGGTCCTGCTGCCGGAGTTGCCGCATACCATCTCCCCCCATGCGGGAGGTACGTATACGCGACACGCTCAGTGGTGAGCTGAAAACACTTGACCCGACCGACGAGGTTGGCATCTATGCCTGCGGGCCCACGGTCTACAGCCGGATTCATATCGGCAACGCGCGGCCGTTTGTCGTCTTCTCCCTGCTTTCCCGCTTCCTGAAGAGCGAGGGATATCGGGCGAAGCTGGTCGTCAACGTCACCGACATCAACGACAAGATCTACGACGCGGCGGGGGCCGCCGGGGAGGCGTCGGGAGAGTTTGCGGCGCGGATGACGCGGACCTATTTCGAGGACACGGATCGGCTGGGGCTGGGTCGGCCCGATGCCGAGCCGCTGGCGACGGAGACGATTGGTCAGATCGTCACCCTGATCGGCGAACTGATCGAGGCGGGGCACGCCTACGAGTCGGGTGGCGACGTCTACTTTCGCGTGCGCAGCTTCGACGCCTACGGCA
>JASLJO010000313.1 GCA_030152505.1 Solirubrobacterales bacterium
CGGCCAGATTCGCCGCCCAGACGAGCGTCGGCAAATCGTCGACCAGGCAATAGTCGATCTCTTCCTTGTGGCGCTCGCTCCAGACTCTCGCCGTCGCCACCCACTCCGGCCTGTGCTTGGGGCAGCGCTTCTCGTAGAAATGTCCCGCCGCGACGCCGTCGGGATAGCGCTTCATCGTCAATGGCCTTCCGCGCAGGTGTGGCACCAGAACCTCTCCCATGCGCGCGTACCACTCGATCAGCTCGCCCTTGGTGAAGCCGGTACTCGGGTAGAGGACCTTGTCGAGGTTGGAGAGGCGGAGCCGCCGCCCTTCGACGGTCACCTCGGGGCGCTTCCGCGCGGCGGCCGGCGGGACGACCGGCTGGGGGACCTTGTCCGTCACTGCCGGACGCTCGGCGGCGACCTCCTCCGCCGGCCTGTCCTCGCGCAGCCCCTTGAACGAGCCGTGGCGGACCATCCCATCGGCGGTGAGCTCGCGGAACTCGACCTCGGCGACCAGTCGCGGCTCGACGAAATGCGCCTGGCGGGGGCCCTTGCGACGGGCAAAGGGATTCGTCTTGCGTTCCAGCGGGAGCAGGCGCTCCATCAGATCGTCGAGATCGCGCTCTGAGAAGCCGGTGCCGACTTTGCCGGCGTAGCGCAGCTCGCCGGCCTCGTCGAAGTGGCCGAGCAGGATCGCGCCGAGCCGGTTGCGACGGCGCCCTTCCCCAGCCTGCCAGCCCCCGATCACGAACTCCTGGCGGCCGACGTTCTTCACCTTCAGCCACGATTCGTTGCGCTTGCCCGGCGCGTAGTGGCTATCGAGCCGCTTCAACACGATCCCCTCGAGCTTCTGCTCGGCGCTTGCCGCCAGCAGCTCACCGGCATGGCCAGTCGAGAAAGCCGGGGTCTGCCAGCTCTCCCCCGCCAGCTCCAGCCCCTCGAGCAGCTCGCGGCGGCGGGAGTAGGGCTCGTCGATCAGGTTTTGCCCCTCCAGGTAAAGGAGGTCGAAGATCGCGTAAATGACCGGATGCGTCTTCAGCCGCTGCCGGATGACGCTCTCGGAGGTCTGGTGGATGCGCTGCTGGAGGCGCTCGAAGCTCGGCCTCCCCTCCTCGTCGAAAGCGACCAGCTCGCCATCGAGGACGGCGTCGCGTGCGCCGAGCTGGCGTGAGAGACGCCGCACCTCCGGATACTGAGCCGTTATGTCGTTGAGGTTGCGGCTCTGAAGCTCGAGCCGCCCGGGCCGGCAGTAGGCGATCGCCCGCACACCGTCCCACTTCACCTCGACGGCCCAACCCCTGTCGTTCCTCGGCAGCTCGGAGAGGCGGGCCAGCATCGGCACCACCGATTCGGGGAAGGGACCGCGTTCCTCGACGGGCGGATCGATCCGGTGGATCATCCAATCCTTCTCTCCATCCCCAGCCTGGAAAAGCGCATAGCGACCGCTCAGCCGCTCGCCGGCGAGGCTGAAGACGATCTTTCGCTGCTCCCACTTGTGCGGCTCGTAGGCACCCCGGTCCCAGATCCGCACCGTCCCGGCGCCGTACTCGCCGGCGGGGATCTCGCCCTCGAACTCGAGGTACTCGAGCGGGTGATCCTCGGTCTGGACGGCCTTGCGGTTTTCGCTCGGGTCGAGGGGGATGCCGTTGGGAACCGCCCAGGAGGCGGCGACGCCCTCGTGCTCGAGACGCAGGTCCCAGTGCAGACGGCGGGCGCTGTGCTCCTGTACGACGAAGCGCGGGGCCGCGTGTTTCCCGCGGCGTTTTCGCGGCGCGGGCTCGGGCGTCGTGCCGAAGTCCCTTCTGCGCTCGTACTCGCCGAGTTTCGCCTTGCCTTTCCCGCCCGCTTTCGCGGTCATCAGAATCCAGCCCCAGCTTGATTGCCGTTCTCGCCGACACCGTGATTCACGACGGCCCGGCGAGGGGCCGGCTCAGCCGCGCGCGGCGCGGGCTGGTTTTCGAGCACGCCTGGCTTTAGCGGATCGTTTCGGTCTCGCCGCGGTGCGTTCACGGGAGTTACGCGAGCTCGAGCCGGTTTTGCGCTGTGCACCCGGAATCTCCTCAGTGACGACGGCGCCGGTCAGGGTCTTGATCTGACCCTCGAGGAATCTTGCCATCCGTTCCTCCTCGCGGCGGATGCTCCTTGCGAGTTTCGCGGTCTCCCGGTCGCCGACCTTCTCGGCCAGCGTCTCGATCGCCAGGTAGGTGGCGATCTCCTCGTGCTCGTTGAAGTACTCGGTCTTGGCGTTCTTCAGCATTTTCTCCTGCTCGCCGCTGCCGCGAACCATGTGCAGGGGGCCCTTCGCCATAGCCATCGCCTTGCCGACCGTGGTCTGGGTCAGCTGACCCCCACCGCCAAGTTTCTTGATCCGGCGCTCGAGCCCCTTGGCGTGCGCCTTGGTCTCACGCAAATGCCGCTTGAGCCGTTTCTCGTAGGGCGCCCTCGTCGTCATCGCGATGTGCGCCTGCAGCGAGGTTTCGAGTTCGCGCTCCTTGCCATAGGCCTCGCTCAGGTACTGGATCAGCTTCGTGTCCCGCTCGCTCAGGTCGGCCATGACTCCTCCTTCTCGTTTGCTGCTCGGTGTCGTACCCCGCCGGGATGGCCTGAAACGCCGCCGATCCGCTTCGGCAGCGAACGATCTGGGTAGGACGAGGCCGATGTCCGCGCACAGGCCCTCACCTCGATCGGATCCCGCGCCCGGGCACGAAGAGCATCGCTTCGGCGCTTCGGCGCCACTGTCCCTCGGGGTCGAGGAGGAGCTGCTCCTGGTTGACGAGCGGCACCAGCTGGTGGCGACCAGCGAGGCCGTCCTCGACAGTATCCCGCCGCCGCTCGCACCGCGGGTCTCGTCGGAGATCTTCGCCGAGCAGATCGAGCTGAAGACGGGAATCTGCCACGACGTCGACGCCGTCCTTGGCGACCTGACCGAAACGCGACGGGCGATTCGCGAGGCCGGCCACGAGCTTCTCGCTTCGGGACTGCATCCAACCGCCGAGGAGGGCGATGCCAGGCTCGTCGTCAAACCTCGTTACGAAGTGGTTCGAGAGGACTTCGGCGACCTGCTCCGGACGCCGCCCTGTGGGCTCCACGTCCACGTCGGAATGCCCGATCCCGAGACCGCCGTGCGGATCGCCAACGCCTTTCGCCTCTACCTGCCGGTGCTGCAGGCGCTGAGCGCCAACTCGCCATTCCGGGAGGGCGTCGACTCCGGAAACGCCAGCTCCCGCACCTCGGTCGTGCGCAGCTACCCGCGCTTCCAGCTGCCGCGCCAGTTCCGCGATTACGAGGAGTTCCGCGAGGTCGCCGACCAGTTGATCGCGGCCGCGGGTGTGGATGACTACACCTACATCTGGTGGGACGTCCGCCCCCATCCGAAGCTCGGCACGGTCGAGGTCAGAGCCGTCGACGTGCAGACCACCACGCTGACCTCCACCGCGTTGGCAGGCCTGATCCAGGCGATCGCCGCCAGGGAGCTCGACCGCCCGACCGCGCCGGACCTGTATCGCGAGGCGCTGGAGGAGTCCTACTTCCAGGCCGCCAGCCACGGCCTCGAGGCGGAGATCCTGCTGGACGAGGGGACCCCCGAGCCGGCTCGGAACGTAGGTCGTAAGGTCCTCGAGTCGGTACGTCCCTATGCCCGTGAGCTGGGGACCGATGCCGCACTCGACGAGGTCGAGCGCATCCTGTGGGAGGGAAACGGCGCCGACGCCCAACGTCGGGTTCACCGGCAGAGCGGGATGCCGGGATTGCTCGACTACCTCTGCGAAGCGAGCTAGGGGCCGGGCAGGAAAGCGAGCCGGACTTGAACCCGCGACCTTCGGGTCATGAACCAAGACCGAACCTGCCGACTAGCTAAGACCATCGGACATCGAGACCCCGGGGAGCTCAGCAAAACCAGCTTGGTCGGAACTGACGACCTGCCGTTCCCGGGCCCGTGCCGTCGCGGCGATGATGAGGTCGTGGGCGCCACGGGGCGTGCCGGCCCGCCGGACATGCGCCAATAGGGCAGCGTGCGCTTCGGCCACGTTGAGGTCGTAGGGCTCAATCGAGACGGCGTCGAGGATCGCCGCGACGAACCCCTCCCGCTCATCCCGCCGGTGTCCCTTCGCCAGCTGAACGCCAACCCTCAGCTCCGCCACGGTGATGGCCGCTACCGCGACGTCATCACCGTCGGCAATCACTTCACCTAGCGAATCTCCCCCGCGCTCAGCGTCAACCAAGACCGTCGTATCGAGGATCAGTCGCGCCAGGGGTCCGTCACCGGCTCCATGCCCTCGCGAAGCTCCCGCAGCTCGCCCGCCCAGGCATCGTCGGGCCGATTGGAGCGAAGCGCCTCCTTGAGCGCCCTCCCAGTTCCGCCGCTCGCTGGACCAATGGTCGCCACCGCACGCCCGTGGCGGACGACGACATAGGACTCTCCACCCCGCTCCACGTCATCCAAAACCTCCGAGAACCGGCGTGACGCATCGGTGGCACTGAGCTGCTTCATGAAAATCAGATTATCAGATTCAGACAACGGTCCGACTGGACCACGTGGGGCACGACTTTAAGCGGTTTTCGCGGTCACGAACCGCCTGTCCTCTGGCCCCGGCCGCAAGATCAAAACCTCGGCCGGAGCCTTCTCAAGCAGCCAAACAAGATCGTCGCCGGAGAACTCGGCGCCAGCCTCGGCGGTCGCGGGGACGACGACACGGTCAAAGCGTTCCCGATCAAGAAGGCGAGCAAGGGCGTGACGGT
>JASLJO010000026.1 GCA_030152505.1 Solirubrobacterales bacterium
AACGCGGAAGCGCTGGAGCTAGATGTAACGGACCCTTCGGTTAGGCGACTCAAGCTCAGGTTGGGCTTTCCCGGGAGCAAGCAGGCACCATCAAAGTGGCAGGAATTTTCAACTCGCAGATTGAGTGCATCCCAGGCAAGACACGCCGGTGTCGGTCGAGACTTCCGGTTTGTGGTTGTCGCTGTTCCTAACTCAAACGTATGCGTGAAACGGGTCATAGCCTTTGATAAGGCAGGCAAACTGCTGGAGCGGAGCTCTGTGCCCTGCGAGTTCTAGAGAGAGCTGGAAGCCCCCTGCGGCGCGAAGCTCTTTGACTCACGCGGCAGGCTGATCTATACGGTGCGGGGTCAGGAAGGTGGATTTACCGGACCGATGTAGGGGCGGGTCCCGGTTATTGCTGGCAAGCCGAATGAGCGGGAATCGGGTGTTTTGATCAATCTATGAGCGTCGGGTCGAAAATCGGTCTAACAGGTGCCTTGCTGGTCGTGTGCTTGGTCGGCAGCGCGTGTGCCGGTCCTAGTCCCCTACGGGAACCGGGTGGATGTCGGATGTTGATTCGCGGTGTTACGGGCGTTGTTCGCCCGGAAAGCAGCAAGCTAACCTGTGGAACGGTCAAGGAGATAATTAACGCCGTTCCGAGTAAACCTCAGAGATATGTGGTAATCAGCGAATCGCCGCATCTGCTTTGGAAATGCCAGCTTTATTCAGCGAACGCCCAGCCGACGCTGCTCCGATGCGCCCACCATCGACGACACTTCAGTATCGTCAAAGCAGAATGACGTATTGACGTACCCGTTGTGCGCAAGCCATTGAGGCAATATGACCTTAAAGATGATGCATCTGAGCCATCTCAGCCGGGGTAAGGACTCTTGGAACTGGTCGAGTGTGAATGGGAGAGCACTTCATCCCGATCAGGAAAATTTTGACTGTCGAACCACAGCCTGAGTTGGAATTTGGCGAGCGGCAGGTTGTGATACATCAGCAGCGCCGACCCCGGAGCTTGTTCGCGGATGACGTTGGCCGGGGCAAGATCACGGTACGTCGGTCCCCGCGTTGACGAGCGTCTCCCGCGCTCACCGCTGGTCTGCGAGAGCTGCTCAAATGCCGCCAGTCCGGCCCCGCGAGAGACGTAGGCGTGAGTCTGGGGGTCGGTGACGCCGACGCCGATGATCTTGCCACGGTGATTGTTGGCAACCGTAGGCGCCCGGGAGCCATACACCGTGGCGAGCTGCGCCATGTCGTGGAAGATCGAGAGGACCTGTACGCCTTGACTGGCGCCAGTGGAGGCGATCGCGTCCAGGTTTTGAAGGGGGGCGATGTTCGCCGCCTCGTCCAGGAGGAGCAGTAGCGGCGGATCGATCGGCCGGCCGTTGCGCGCCGCCTGCTCGTAGGCGAAGTTCAAGAGCTGCTGGACGGGCATCGAGAACAACGGGCGCAGGCGCTCCTGCTCCTGTAGGGGGGCGCAGAGATAGAGCGTGTTCCTGCCGCCGTCGAGAAGCCGCTCCGGCGTGTACTCCGCGTCTCTGGTTCGCTGCCTGACCCGTTCATCTGCATAGGCAGAGACGATCACCTCCGCCGTCGTATACACGGAGCTGCGCTGGCGCTCCTCGCGGTTCTGCGTCGCCTGCCAGGCGAGCTCCGCGTCCCCTACACCCGCCGCCCGCAACAGCCCGGCGACCTCCACGCCGTTTGCCTCGGGGCCTTCGTCCAGCCAGCGCACCACATCGCCCATCGTCATCCCGCTCGTCGCGGCGGCAAAGAGCAGCGGAGCCAGGAGCTTCTCGGCGGTGGCGTACCAGAAGTCTGCGTCCTTGAGGCCGCCCTTGCCGCTCTGCGCCCCTTCGCAGAGCCAGTGGGCGACCTGCCTCGCGCCGTGCCAGGTGCCGGCTCCCCAGAGCGGCGTCATCTGGGCGCCGAGCCCCATGCCGGTGACGCCGACCGGGTCGAAGACCATCACCTCACCAATCTGCTCGCGCGCTTCGATCGTGGCTTCGAGCAGGTCGCCCTTCACCGAGGTCACCAGCACCGGCCCCTGCCACTCCACAAGAGCGGGGATCGCCAGCCCGGTCGTCTTGTGCGTCCCGGTGGGGGCGAACACGATCACCGACGCCCGCTCCTCGGCGGCGATGAGGTCGCGCCCGACGCGGCCCAGGGTCAGGCGGCCCGGCTGAGGCGCCGGGACACGCAAGGGTGCGAGGTCTTTCAGCCTCGCCCAATGGGCGGTTGGTGCCCGGCGCTCCTCCCGGCCGAGCTCAGGCAGATCGAAGGGGATCAGGATGCGACGCACCGCCAGGGCGACGCCGGCGAGCGCAACGACGATGAGCACGCTGCTCAGGTAGAAGCCGACCGCCCCCGGAAGCTCTGAGCGCGCGTGGGACGGCCAGGCATCGCGGGGATCGCCCGGGTGGAGGGGAAGCCGCAGCGCGGTCATCGCCAGCTCGCTCGCCTCCACCGTTATCCAGCCGGTGCCGAAGAGCACGCCCGCCAGCGCGCCGGTCAGCCAGACCAGTGCCAGCGCAGCAGCCGCGACGGCCCCCAACCCCAGGTAGAGCAGGTGCTCGTCCTTGCTCACGGCGCGCCTGCTCCTGTGCTCTCGACCATGCGCCAATCGGTGTAGACGAACTCACGCTCGATTTGGGAGGACTCGTGCCGCACCAGGGCAGAGCGCGACCCCACGACCCAAAGCGCCTCTCCCGGGCTCAGGGTCGTCGTTACCTCGGCTTCGGTGCGGCTCAGCCCCAGGCGCGAGCGCAACAGCTCCTGCTGGTCATGGGACTGTCGGTAGATGACGATCGTGTCGGCGTCACCGATCAGGGCGTCGGCGATCCGCGCCTCGCGCGAGCCGGCGTCTCCGGAGGCTCCGAGGTCGCTGAGGCGGTGGATGACGAAGACGTTCTGCACCCCGAGCGAGCGGCAGAGCTTGAAGTTGGATTGCAGCCATTCGGCGACGCCGATGTGCCCACCGACCCGCCAGCCCTCCTCGACCACCGAGATCAGCTTCGGGCTCTCGCGGCCCTCGAACTCGGCCGCCCGCTTTCGCTCGAGCAGGATCGACTGCTGCCAGGCCGCGGCGCAGGTCATCAGGATTCCCAGCGCCGCCGAGTCGCGCACGGCGCTCAGGTCGAGCACGACCAGCGGAGCATCGAGGTCAAGGCCCTCGCTGGTCGGCCCGTCGAACATTCCCCGCAGGTCGCCCTCACAGAGACGCTGCAGGGCGAGCGCCGCCTCGCGGTTGGCGGCGGCGAAGTCCACTGCGGAGGCCCCCGAGACGCCGCGCACCATCGCCTCGCGGGGCCGGAGCAGGGCGTCCACGACCATCGGCAGGGTCGGCTCGGCGGCGCCAGCCTCCTTGCTCACCGTCGCAAGAGCCTCCCTAACGCCGGCTTCCTCCTCTGGGGTCAGCTCGCGCCGGAGCGCCGCGCGCGCCACCGAGCGCAAGAGACTCAGCGGCCCCTCGCGGCCACCGCGCGGGCTCAGCGGGTTTAGCCGCACATCGCCACCCGGGGCGAGGGCGATCGGCCGCACGCCGAGCTTTTGGGCAAGTCCCCAGTACTCGCCCTTGACGTCGATCACCCAGGTCTGGCGGCCGAAGAGGACCTGGCGGTAGATGTAGGTCTTGACCCAGCTCGACTTGCGCGAGCCGAGCCCCCCAGCACCAGCAGGTTGGGCCCCGAGATATAGCGCGGGTAAAGCGACCCGCTCCAAGGGTCATAAAACCAGGCGCGGGCGTAGTTATCGCGGCCGATGTAGGCACCGGCGGTGCCGATCCCGTCCTCGGCGAGGAAGGGATAGGCCGCCTGGAAGTGGGCGGTCGTGCCGCTGTGCCCCGGTCGCTCAGAAGGCCGGCGCCTCACCGCAGCCCCCAGGCAATCGGCAGCGTGTTGGCGAAGGCCGTGTCCTGCTCGCCATAGCAGGGTTGCACGCCAAGGCGGGCCAGTTGGGCCCCGTGCTCGACATTGCTCTTGGCCTGCTCCAGCTCCTCCACGCTGCGGGTGTCGGTCCGAAGCCAGCTGGACCAGCGCACAGCCGCGTGTCCGTCGGCGAGCTCCTCCTCGCGGCGCGAGGCCGCCTCTTGGCGGCGCCTCACCCGCGCGGTGGAGACGAAGCCCTGGCGGGCGCGATTGATCTCATCGGCGACCTCCGCGGTCTGTGCTGCCTCCGCGCGGCGCATGGCGATCGAGTAGGGCACCGGCTCGATCGTCACCGCGACGGTGCGCAGGACGTTCGTCTGCATCAGGAGCGGCGCCATGAACATCGGCCCGACGTCAGAGCGCGGCCACGAGGAGATCCAGTAGGTGGCGTGGTAGGCGGAGTCGGTGCGGTAGTGCGACCAGCTGACCTCATCGGCTAGCGGTCCCATCAGCGCCGGCTCGACTCCTTCGCGGCCCTCCTGGCCGAGCGTCGCGCGGGCGCGCGCCTGGCGGCCGAAGGGGTCGAAGGCGTCGCGGATCACTGCCGCGTACTGGCGCGGGCGCAAGAGGCCGGCGACCGAGACCTCGGCGATCGCCAGTCGCTCCCCCAGTGCCTCGGCCTCGCGCAGCGCCAGCTCGCACGCCGCCTCGGTGCCGCCCCCAAGGCGGCGCAGCTCGCGGCCCGCGCGGCGCTGCTCGATCTGCAAGGCGATCAGGACCTCGTGCTCGGTCGCCCGTGGGGCGGCGGACTCGACCAGCTCGATGTAGGAGCGGACCAGCTCTGAGTCGAGCGGCACCGTGCGATCGCGGTGGGATTGGAAGTAGGCCGCCAGCTCATCGCCCTTGCCAGGCAGGGTCTGCTCGACCCATTGCAGGCGGCGGACAGGGCTGCCGTCGCGGGCACAGCTCGCCAGCACCGTTCCCCAGGCGTCGAGTGCCTGCTCCTGCTCGGCCGTGTCGCGCAGCGCAAAGGCGCCCGCGCGCACGGCCAGCGCAACGGTGAACGTGCCCAGGCGGCGGTCTTCCAGTACGCCGACCCGGTCGGAGCCGTAGGGCGCGGCGTGCATCACGAGGCCCCGCAGGGCCGGTGGGAGCGAGGTCTCGTGGACGGCCTCGCCGTCGGCGCCCAGGCGGGCACCCGCGCTTGGGGTGGTAGAGCGGTAGCCCACCTCGGTACCCCGGCGGCGGAGCACCCAGCGGATCACGAGTGGCGCCCACTCCTCCGCCGTCCGCCCCTCGATCGGCGCGCTGATCGCAACGGCGGCGAGGCCGAGCGCCATCAACGCCACCACTACCGCAGCCACGCTTTGCAGCGCATACAGCGCGCTCAGGCCGAGGAGACTGCCGATGGCGAGGATCGCCACTTGGCCGGCGCGCAGGGGACCGAGGATGGCGCGCTGCTCGAGCGGGCCGAAGCGATAGCGCCGTCCACTCACTTCTTCTGTCCTTTTTCGTCCTTGACCCCCGGCGGATCGGGTTTCGGCCTTGGCGGCGATTCGGAGCCACCGGGCGGGCTCGGGCTGTTGCCCTGCTCAGCGGAACCTTGCCTCTGTCCTCCGCCTTCTTGTGGAGAAGCGCCGGAGCGGGGTGTTCCCTTGGCGACGGCGCCGTCGCTGAGGCGCTTCGCCGTCGCGCGGGCACCTTCCGCGCCCGCCGTCGCCGGTGCCGCCGGGGTGGTGGCGGGGCTCGCCGCTGTCGTGCCCGCTGCACCGCTGCTGCCACTCGCAGCTCCTGCGGACGCCCCAGTCCCTGCACGGCCGCCGGCAGTTGTCGGTGAACCGGCGGCTCCAGGGGGCCTTCGCGGGGCCTTGCCTGCGACCGGGTCACCCGATCCACCGCCACCGTCTCCCTGCCCGGTGCCGTTCTCGCCTGCACCCGGCCGTCTCGGTGTGCCACCGGATGCTTCGGCCGCGCTCCAAAGGGTGACGCCGGAGCCTTCGTTGCGGTTGGAGCGCGCCATGTTGTGAAGGAACTGGACGTTGCGTCCGACTTGGACCGCGCCCGTCGTTCCACCCGCGGCCGAGCGGCGGCCGTAGGCGGCTGCCATCGCGCCCTCGGCAAAAGGGACGAACTTGAGCAGGACGAAGGGCGCGAAGCAGGCGAGCAGCATCAGCGCCGAGGCGGCGAGGATCGGCTCGATGCGGCCTTCGGGCTCGGCGAGGAGCCCGGCCGCGAGGGCGATAATGGCGACGATGACGAACTTCGAGCCGATCACCGTGATGAGCAGCTCTGCGGTGCGCCGCAGGACGCCGGTCCAGCGCGGCCAGATCGAGGCCGCGAGGGAGAAAGGCATGAACAGGGCGACGACGTAGACCGCGGCGTCGCGCATCAGTAGCTCGATCCAGACGAGGAAGGCGGCGAGGGCGCCGACGCCAGCGGCGAGGAAGGTGACGAAGAGCGGGGCGCCGACCGTGCCGCCCACTTCGCCCGCCGCTCCGCCGCCGAAGGCGCCCCCGAGCTTGCCGCCCCCCTTGCCGAGTCCGGTGATCGCCGCTTCGAAGAAACGCGTGCCGTCGTGGCCGCTGGCGTCGGCGATCGCTTCGCAGAGGCCGTCGGTCGCGTGCAGGAGCAGCTGCACGACGGTGTAGGCGACGCTGGTCGCGATGAAGGCGAGCGGCAGATTGACCACCACCGCTCGCACGAGCATCCCGGTGTCTCCTCGCGCCATTCCCTCGAGGACAGCGGCCAGGAGCATCGCTGCGCCAAGCAGGGCGGCGATCGCGGCCATCTTCGCGTACTGAGCGAGGAACCCCGCGGTGGCCAGGCGGGGCGTGGTCGACCGCTCGATCGTCCTCACGACCTTGCCGATCAGCCAGCTCGCGCCTTCGCTGACCCAGCTCGTGATCTGGGCGAAGACGTCGTTGCCGAGCCCTTTGAGCGCTCCACTCAGCGGGCCGGTGAGGGCGCCGCCGAGCGCGCTGCAGGCATCGCTCAGCGGGTTGCCGGCACCGACGAGCCCGGTGATCGCTTCGACGCCACCGGAGAGCGCCTCGGCGGCCTTGCCGCCGAGGTCGCAGGCGACGTTGGCGCGGGCGAGGGGAGGGGAGGGCTCGGCAAACAGCGCCAGCATCGCCACGGCGCCGATGAGCAGGGCGCCTCTCGCCCATGAGCTAGGGAGCGAGCGCATAGCTCCGCAGCTCCTTGGTCAGGTCGATTACCGCGAAGCCGCCAAGTGGCCCCGGCGGGGTTCCCAGTCTCGGCGTGGGGCCGAAGCCGCCGCTGGTCCTTGCGATCCGCCAGCGCCCGTGTGTCCAGCGCAGCTCGGTGTGGGTGAGGCCGAAGTAGGCGGCCGGCTCGACCGTGGCCGCGTTGCCCAGCAGCGTGAAGCCCCAGGTGAGGACGCGGGCGCGGGCGGGGCGGAAGGACTCGACCTTGTAGCCGATCGGCACCGCCGTATAGAGGGTCTCGGTGCCGGCCCTTATCCCTGCGCCGATCGGCCCGCCGGCCAGGCGGTGAGCGCCGGGTGAGTTTGCAGCGAGCATCGCCCTCGCGTAGGCGGGTGTCGCCACCGCCTCGATCCGCGCCTGCAGCGCCCTGACCCCGAGGATCGCCGGGGTGGCGAAGGAGCGCTCATAGGCAGCGACCGCCTTCGCCGCCCCGGCCGGGGTGTCGGGGAAGCGCGATCTTTGCTCGGCAGACGGGCGCGCCGCAGCGCCACCTGTGGGTGCCGCGGCGCGCCCTGCGCCGAAGGGAGTTGTGAGGTCGCCGAGGAGGACCCCGAGCGCGAGCACGGCGAGGAGAGCCAGGATGAGCTGCCCGCGCGGGCGCTGGTGGCGCAGGCGGCTCACTTGACCGCCGTGCCCGAGTCATAGAAGAAGTTGATGAGGGCGGCGCCGGCACCGACGACGAAGGCGGCGATCAGGGCGTAGAGCACCTTCTGCTTGCCGTCAGAGGCGTGGCTGTAGTTGTTGGACTTGGA
>JASLJO010000083.1 GCA_030152505.1 Solirubrobacterales bacterium
AGACGTCGTAGTGGTGGCGGACCGCTTTCGCATCGCGCTCCTTGCTGTGGCGGCGGCCGCTGAGCACCAGCTCGGCGGCGGGACGGTGGGGCGGGCGTTGAACACCGGCGGCGCGCACCGCGCCGAGCAGCAGGTGGGCCAGGTCGCCCCGGTCGAGCGACGGCGGCTGCCAGCCGTCGAGCACTTCGATCACCGCGTCCATGTCGTCGACCTCGATGTCGCCGCTGACGTAGGCGCGGCCGAGGCCGAGCTGGCCGGGCGCCCGCAGGACGTGCGCCGCCGCGCGGGGCGAGCGCACGAAGAAGGTCGGTCCGCCGCCATTGCCGGCCGGCAGCCGCGTCCCGTCCCAGAACTCAACCGTGAAAGGGCGATCCGGAATGCGGGCCTCGATCTCCCGCCGCAGCGTCGCGGTGCTGGCAAACGGCATCACTGAGACCTTATAGCCCTGGAAGGGCCGAATCCCACGTACGAGGCCCAAATCGACGCCCCGGACCACGGCGCCCGCTTTTCTGCGCCGCTGCGCCGTATGATCGCGGGGCGTGGCGGGACCTCTCCCATCCGATATCCAGCCGGTCGCCAACGAGACGCGCGACCGGATCATCACCGGACTGGTCACGTTGGTTCCCTTCATCGCGCTCGGGCTCGCCGGCTGGCAGGTCTGGGGCAAGGCGCTGCACTGGAGCGACGTCTTCCTCTTCGTCGGCATGTACGTGTTCACGGGCCTGGGGATCACCGTCGGCTTCCATCGCCACCTCACCCACCGCGCCTTCAAAGCCAAGGGCTGGCTGCACGGCCTGCTGGCGATCCTCGGCTCGGCGGCGATCGAGGGCCCGGTGATCTCCTGGGTCGCCGACCACCGCAAGCACCACGCCTTCTCCGACGAAGAAGGGGACCCGCACAGTCCCCACGTCGACCACGGCCATGGCTGGTCGGGCGCCATGCGGGGCCTGTTCCACGCCCACATGGGCTGGCTCTTCATCCACACGCAGCGCGGCAGCCGGGAACGCTTCGCGCCCGACCTGCTCAAGGACCCGACCATCAGCTGGGTCGACCGCACCTTCATCTACTGGGCGATCGTGGGATTGCTCGTCCCCTTCGCGCTCGGTTGGGTCATCGGCGGCACCCTCTTCGCCGCGGTCACCGGCCTGCTCTGGGGTGGCCTCGTCCGGGTCTTCGTGCTGCACCACTTCACCTACAGCATCAACTCGCTCTGCCACGTCTTCGGCAACCGCGACTACGAGACCACCGACGAGTCGCGCAACCTGGCGCTGATTGCGATCCCGACCCTGGGTGAGGCCTGGCACAACAACCACCACGCCTTCCCGACCTCCGCCACCCATGGCCTCGGCCGCTGGCAGATCGACCTCTCCGCTGTCGTCATCGACGGGTTTGAGAAGGCGGGCTGGGTTTGGGATGTGGTCAGAGTCCCTCCCGATCGCCTCGCTGCCAAGACAGCCGCCTAAACCAGCAGGATCAGGGCTGCGCTTCGGATTCGTAGGAGTCGATCCACCGGTTGCACGCCGCACGCAATGGCACCATCCGGCGCTCGCCGGTGCGAACAGCGACCAGGTTGCCGATGTAGGCGATGTCGTCGTAGCCGGTCAGGCGTTGCAGAAAGCTCGGCTCAGCGGCGGCGACGGTGAAGCGCACCTTCCCGCCGCGGCTGGCATAGGTTCCGGCCGGCCAGAACTGGCCGTCGTTGGCGAGGCTGATCGTGTTGGGCCGCTGGCCGTCCAGCGCAGCCTTCAATCCGTTATGGAAGCCCGGCGCCGAGAGGGTCAGCCCGAAGGGAGAGAAGTACTGCAGCGAGAGTCGCCAGCGACCGGGGGGCAGGTCGACCGCCTGCGCCGTGCTCTCGCCGGTCTTCAGGGTGCTGCCGGTGTCCCAGTGCGCCTTGGGGGCGATTGCCACGTCGGGGAAGAGTGTCGCCCGGCCATGGTTGGCGAGCAGGATGCGGATCTCCGGTGAGGCGCAGCCGGCCCGGGCGCCGGCATTGGTTCCCTCGAGCAGCACGTGGCGGTGTTCGGGCACCTGGCCAGTGCGCTTCCAGAGGACGAAGGAGGGGGTGGCGGAGATGCGCCTGAAGCCGTGAGGTGCCTCGCTGTTCCAGGCGGCACGCCCGGTGATCACGTACCGGAAGCTGTCGAGCGTCCCGCGTGAGAAGGAGTCGAAGTCGACCGGGCTGTAGGCGTCGCCGGTGTCGAAGGGCTTCTCCGGGTTCTGGGCGACGGCGGGGTCGGGGAACTCGACCAGCGGCACGTGGGTGTCGGCACCGAGCAGCTCGAAGGCGGCGTAGCGGTCCTGACCGGCATACAGGACCGGTTCGCCGTGCACGATCGGCAGGAATGACTTCAGCTCGGCCCCGTGGCCGGCCGGCCCCACCGGGGCGTTGCGCAGCACCAGGAAGCTGGAGTAAATCGCCCCGCCGATGAACACGATCGCGAGCGCCGCCCAGGCGCTCCGTGCCGCCCTCCCGCCCCGGTCTCCCCCCGACGCGGTAGAGGCCTCGTCCGCTATGCGGTCCAAACCTCTACCGCGGCCCGGCCAGAGCTCGGCGAGGAGGGGGCGGATGATGACGAGCATCGCCAGCGGGGCACCGATCATCAGCGCCTTGGCGTGCGAGTAATCGCCGCTCGTCGGCAGGGCGGCGATATAGAGAAGGACCGAGGCGGCGAGACCGAGCGGCACCGCCAGGTCACGCCGCCGCACCCACCACCAGGTGCCGGCGAGCACGGCGATGACGCCGATCGCCCCCGCGAGACCGGTGAGGTGAGCGCCGCCGGGCGCTTCCAGCCGGTAGTTCGTCGCCGGCCAGACGCCGAGCGCCTCGGCCGGTGAGACCGGCCCGTAGGTGTTGGTGCCGGCGACTTTGTTGAAGCTGTGGACAAAACCGAAGGGACCGACCAGGGTTGCCGCTGCCGCGAGCGCGACGAGCGCGACGATCGTCAGCAGCGTCGCCGGCCGGAAGATGAAGCGCAGCAGTGCCCGCGGCGCCAGCACTCGCCGCACCGAAGGCAGGGTGAGGCTCCAGAGGGCCGCCGTGAGAACCGGCCAGGCGAGCCCGGCGAAGCTGTAGGAGAAGAAGACCCCCCCCGCGATCGCCAGCCAGGGCAGCCCAAATCGCACCCACCCCCACGTGCCGTCTCCGCCGTGGGTGGGGTCCAGAGTGCGCAGGCCGACGGCTACGGCGAGGACGAAGAGGGCCTCGGCGGTCTCCTTGAAGGCGCCCTGGGCGAAGTAGGAGGCGGCGAGGTAGGGGACGGCGACCATCGTCGCCGCCAGCAGACGTCGGCCGGGCCCGAAGCCCGGCAGGGCGGCGAGCGCGGTCAGGCCGGTGAGGATGCCGATGGCGAAGATCTCGCCGACGAAGGCTTGGCCCAGGCCGATCCCCGGCACGGCCGCGGTGGCGACGGCGAGGCCGTGTGGACCGAGCGGGTAGCCGGCGTCGGGTGCGGGACCGAAGCCGCTGCGCAGCCACTCGGCCCAGGCGAGATGCAGGCCGAGATCGTTGTTGAAGCCGACGCCGAGCAGCCCCCAGCGCCCGCTCACCAGGAACGGGATCGTGAGCACCACCGCCACCGCGATCGCCACCGGAAGCCCCCACCGCAGCGTCTCCCGCCGTCGATGGGCCGGAAAGGGGAGCCGGGCTCCCC
>JASLJO010000107.1 GCA_030152505.1 Solirubrobacterales bacterium
TTCCGCGCCCAGGCCGAGCGCTTCGGAACCCGCTTCGTCACCGACGACGTCGACCGGGTCGAGCTCAGCGACGACGGCGGCATCCACAGGGTCTTCCTCGGCGATGAGGAGCACCGGGCGAAAACCGTGATCCTGGCGATGGGGGCGGAGCCGCGGCGGCTCGGCATTCCCGGCGAGCTCGAGTTGAGCGGTTGCGGGGTCTCCACCTGTGGCGTTTGCGACGGGGCCTTCTTCAAAGGCAAAAAGGTGATCGTCATCGGTGGCGGCGATTCGGCGATGGAGGATGCGATCTTCGTCTCCAAGTACGCCAGCGAGCTGACCATCGTCAACCGCCGCGACGAGTTCCGTGCCTCGCAGATCATGCAGGAGCGGGCCCGTGAGCAGGGCAACATCGAGTTCAAGACCCCCTTCATCCCGGAGGAGTTCGCCGCCGCCGAGGGCGAGCCCAGGCTCGACCATGTCCGCCTGCGCAACGCCGAGACCGGTGAGATCGAGAACTTCGACACCGAAGGCGCCTTCGTCGCGATCGGTCACATACCCCGTTCGGAGGTCGTCGCCGGCCAGGTCGACACCGACGAGGACGGCTACATCCGCACTCAGCCGGGTTCGACCAAGACCAACCTGGCCGGCGTCTTCGCCGTCGGGGACGTCGTCGACCGCACCTACCGGCAGGCGGTCACCGCCGCCGGCACCGGCTGCATGGGCGCCCTCGACGCCGAGTGGTACCTGCGCGACACCCCGCCGATGGCCGAGGCCCACTGGATGCCTGGCGGCGAGCCCACCGAGATCGCCCCGACTCCCGGCTCCTGACGTTCAGACGGCCGAGACGCGCAGCCTGATCCCCGAGACCTGGGAAGCGTGACTAGAGTACCCCCATGGGTACGTGCCTGGTCTTCGGTGCCGGTTCTTCGTTGGCCAACGCGCAGCACTTTCACAGCGAGCGCCGTACCGACCGGAACCCGCCCCTCGACACGACGTTCTTCGAAAAGATCCGAAAGCTCGGGATCCCGGTTTCGAGCGACTTGCGGGGCTATGCGGCAGAACTGCCAAGTGGATCGCCATTCGACGCCTCGGCCAGCTCCGTTCGGATGGAGGATTTCTTCAAGGATCTCTTTTTCGATTTTTCGGGGCGACCGAATCCCAAAGAGCGGATATCCGCTGCCTACACCGCGCTCATAGACATCTACCGTCGGGCGATCAGTGACACCACGGACTGGATGAATGAAGACGGTCGCACCGGCGGGCCGGTGGGACGCTTGATCGCTCATGCCGTAGAGACTTCCGATCACGTAACCCTCGTCACCTTCAATCAGGATCTGGTTCTGGAGAACGAGATCCACAAGCGCGCTCGCCTTCGACGACTTTGGTGCCTGGAGCACGGCTACGGTGCCTTCAGCGACCACGCGGAAGTGATGAAGACCTCCGCCAAGCCGACCTTCGCCAATCACTCCGAAGGGTGCGACAACGGCGAAACGCTGCGCATTTTGAAGCTGCACGGATCGCTGAACTGGCAAGTGCGAATGAACGGGCGCAGGCCGAGCCCACGCATTCTTTCGGGGCAGGGAAACCCGCCTCCCGTTCAGGTGACCCGCCGTCGCAAGATTCCTCCTAAATTGCGATTTACCAAGCCGAGAAAAGGGCGGGGACGGTCGACTTGGTACATGTGGCCGGTCATCGTCCCTCCCGTCTACAACAAGCAGGTTCTGATCCAGCGCTTCCTTCCCCAGGTGTGGGAGGACGCACAAGAGGCACTGTTGAATTGCAGTCGTCTCGTCTTCTTTGGCTATTCATTGCCCCCTTCGGATATTGAGGCAGAAAAGCTGTTCCAGCGGAGCATCTATGCGAATTCGCAGCTGGAGGCGGTCGAGGTGGTGAATCCCGATCCAGAGGCGGCAGCTCGCTTTGCTCGGATGGTCCCTCAAAAGCCGCTTCGCTGGCACCCGGACGTATTCTCACTCTGGGCAGCGCCAGCCGGTCCGTAGTGGACGATGCAGCGATGGTCAATCGAGCAGTTTCTGCACGACGAAGGTGCGGCTGCCGCGGGGGGTCTCGACCTCGACCGGCTTGCCGGGCTCGGCGCCCATCAGGGCCTGGCCGATCGGGGACTCGGCTGAGAGGCGGCCGGCGGCGAGGTCGGCCTCGGTCGAGCCGACCAGGGTCCAGGTGACTATCGCGCCCTTCGATTCGTCGAGGACCTCGGCGGTGCGACCGAAGCTGAAGCGGTCGGCGTTGCCGTCGACCTCGACCACAACCGCGGTGCGCAGGCGTTCTCGCAGGCGCTTGATCTTGGTCTCGAGGTGGGCCTGGTCCTCCTTGGCGATGTGATACTCGGCGTTCTCCTTGAGGTCGCCCTCCTCGCGCGCAACCTTGATCCGCGCCGCCATCGCGGTGCGGGCGGGCCCTTCGAGCTGCTCAATCTCCTCGCGCAGGGCGGCGATCCCCTCCGGGGTGATCGGCTCCCCGCCTCCCTCGGCGCCGTTCATCCGCTCACCATTGCAGATGCGACCGGGGGAACGCTGCCGAGCCGAATGGCCTCTGTCTAGAGCTGGGTGACCATGAGCCCGATGACCGCCGCCATCATGGTCAGGTTGGCGGCAATCAAGCCGCTTCCGACCTGGATCACGTCCGCTGGAGGGTGCTCACGCCGACGCGCAGTTCCCGCAGATCCCGGTCCACCCGCTCGAAGTTCTCCCTCATCTCCACGCGAAGCCCTGTGTCGGCGGTCTTCATCTCCGCCCGCAGCGCATCCTGACCGTTCTTCATCTCGGTCCGCAACGTGTGACGTGTGGTTCACGAAATGTAACTCTTTGTCTTGGTAGACGAATGTCTTAGGAAGCGGCCCGCCTTTCTTCATGCTCTAAGGTCGAAGCGGTGCCGACCTGCACGCACATCGACTCGGTCGAGTACTTCGACCCGCCGACCGAGGTCGAGGGCTGCGAGGAGTGCCTGAAGCTGGGGATGAGTTGGGTGCATCTGCGGATGTGCCAGAGCTGCGGGCACATCGGCTGCTGCGACAACTCCGAAGGTAGGCATGCGACCGCGCATCATCGTGAGAGTGGGCACCCGCTGATCCGCTCGGCCGAGCCGGGCGAGGACTGGAGTTGGTGCTACGTGGACGAGGCTATGTTTCGCCTCAGTCGCGGCTGAGCAGGCTCGGCGCCGCCATGTAGGCATCGCCGTGCTCGGCCCGAAGGGCTTCCAGCAGCTGGACGGCTCGATCGGTACCGATCAGCTCGGTCAGTTGCAGCGGCCCGCGCGGCCAGTTGAAGCCGAGTCGCATCGCCGTGTCCATGTCCGCGGGCGAGCCGACGTCCTCTTCGAGCGCGAAGGCGGCCTCGTTGGCGACCTGGGCGAAGAGGCGGGAGAGGATCGCCTCGGCGGCCGGGTCGATCTTCGCCAGCTTGCCCGGGTCGAGCGTCGGCCCCTCGATATCCAACTCCGGATCGGGCTCCCGGTGCGGGCCGTCGCCGTATGCATAGAAGCCACGCCCGCCCTTGCGGCCCAGCAGGCCTTCGCCGACCATCTGTTCCTGGATCGGACTCGGTCGCCAGCGCTCCGGCTCGCCGCCCTGGCCATAGAAGGAGCGGGCGACGCTGAGGTTGACGTCGAGCCCGATCAGGTCGATCAGCTCGAACGGCCCCATGCGAAAGCCGCCACCGAGGCGGACGACGCGGTCGATCGTCGCCGCGTCCGCGACACCCTGGGCCAGCATCCGCAGCGACTCGAGGCTGAAGGGGCGGGCGAGGCGGTTGGCGATGAAGCCGGGGCTGTCCTTGGCGCGGATCGG
>JASLJO010000112.1 GCA_030152505.1 Solirubrobacterales bacterium
CATCTCCGGGTCGAGCTCGGGCTCCTCGGGCTCCTTCAGCTCGCCGGTCTCGGGATCGATCTCGCGCTCTTCCTCCTCCTGAGCCTCAGCCGCCTCCGCCAGCAGCTTCTCCTCGAGCTCGGCGGGCAGAATCAGCTCGAAGACACGGAAGTCGCCGGTCTCGTGGTCAAGGTCGACGCGGGCATATTTGGCCGCGCCCGGGGTTTTCTTGTAAGCGGACAGCAGGGCGTCGGCGAGTGCATCCATCAGCTTGTCGGCGGCGATGCCCTTCTCCTGCTCGAGCCCCTTGATTGCTTCGACGATCTCTTTGCTCACGGCTGCTCCTTACGGTATTTCGGGCCCGGCGAGGAGACCTCCAGGGCGTAGTCGGCACGCAGGTCGTTGAGATGCCTGGTGACGCGTTCGCAGAGCGCCAGATCGACCCCTTCGGGGTGGTCGATGAACAGTCGCAGCGATTCGGTCGCCGGCTGCTCGAGCGCGACCAGATCGAGCTCGGAGTCGAGCTCGATCAGCTGCTGCTGGATGCTGTCCTTGAGGTCTGTCATGCCTGGTTCGGGACGAAAAAAAAGTGGGCCAGGCCCACTTCTCGACAATGCATAGGGACAAAAAGCTTGGCACCAGTATAGCCCGCGGGGGTTGTGGGAGGGCAGGGGTGCCCCCTCGCTTGCTGGGTTTTCGCCGGGAGACGTTTGAAGCTATCGCCCTTGCGCCGGCGGGGCGAAAAGAGGACGCCGCTGCGCGAGCGGGCACCCCTGCCCTCCCTCGGTGACCCGGGTCGGCTACTTCGCCTGGAGATCGGAGCTGCTGCGGAGCTGGTCCACGCGGTCCAGGATCTGCTCGGCTATCTCATCCTTTGGAGCTCGAGGAAGCGTGGCCTCGTCCGTGGAGCTGATCAGGGTCGCGGCGTTGTCGGTGCTCTCGAAGCCGATGGCGGGGTCGGAGATGTCGTTGAGGACGATCAGGTCGGCGCCCTTGCGGGTGAGCTTCTCGCGGGCGCGGGCGACGTCGTTGCCATGTTCGGCGGCGAAGCCGACGATCGTCTGGGCGGGACTGCGCCCGGCGGCGAGGCCGGCGAGGATGTCCTCGGTCGGCTCGAGGCGCAGATCGAGGTCGTCCCTGCGCCTGAGCTTGCCCTCGCCAGGCTCGCTCGAGCGGAACTCGGCGGGTGCCGCGGCCATCAGCAACAGCTGCGCCGCGGCGAACTCGCCACGGGCAGCTTCCGCCAGTTCCGCGGTGGTCTCCACGTCGATGCGGCGCACGCCGGCCGGCTCGGGGAGGGCGACGTTGGCGGCGATCAGGGTTACGTCCGCCCCCCGACGCGCGGCGGCGGCGGCGAGCGCAAGCCCCATACGCCCGCTCGAACGATTACCGAGGAAACGCACCGAGTCGATCGGCTCGCGCGTGCCGCCAGCGGTGACCAGAACGCGCATGCCGTCCCAGGGGCGCTCGCCGACGGGCAGCACCGCTTCGATCCGGGCCAACAGCTCCGCCGGATCGGGCAGGCGGCCCTTGCCGAACTCGCCGCGCGAGGCCAGCCGGCCCTCGCCGGGCTCGATCACCTCGACGCCGCGCTCGCGCAGCGCCGCCAGGTTCGCTTGGGTCGCCGCGTCGGCGTACATGCGGCCGTTCATCGCCGGTGCCACAAGGCGCGGCGCCGTGCAGGCGAGAAAGGAGGTCGTCAGCATTGAGTCTGCCATCCCAGTCGCCAGCTTGGCGAGCGTGTTGGCGGACGCGGGCGCCACCAGGTATGCGTCGCAGTTGGCGACGAGCTCGAGATGGCCGATCGGGTCGTGCGCAGGGCGCGGATCGCCGGGGAAGGCGCCACCCAGCGGGTCGTGCTCGAACTCGGAGGTGAGAACAGGTGCGCCGACGATGCCCTCAAAGGAGGCGGCACCGACGAAGCGCCCGGCGGACTCGGTCATCAGCACGCGCACGCCATGCCCGGCAAGGGTGGCGATGCGGGCCAGCTCCAGCGACTTGTAAGCGGCGATCCCGCCGCTCACGCCGAGCAGGATTCTTGCCATGTCTCCTCCTGGTCAGGAGAGCGCGCTAGGCGCGGTACTCGTATTTGAGCTTGCCGTCGGCAAGCTCCTCCAGCGCCATCGAGAGGTAGTTGCGGTCTCCCCGCGTCTCCACCATCGGCGGCGGGTACTCGCCGAAGCCGCCCTCGCCGAGGTTATGGAAATAGCTGTTTATCTGACGCGCTCGCTTCGCCGAGACGACGACCGCGGCATAGTGCGAGTCGGCGTGCTCGAGGAGCTTGTCTACACGTGGTTTGATCATTGGCCTGGGGAGTCTACCGGTAGCCCCAACTCTCGGCGCACGATTCCCTCCAGCTCGGCGGCAGCCTGCTCCAGGTCGCCGTTGGTCACGCAGTGGGCGAACTCACCCTGTGCAGCCAGCTCCTGCTCGGCGACCTCGAGCCGTGCGTCGATCGCCTCTGCCGAATCCGACGCGCGCGACTCGAGCCGCTCACGCAACACGGCCGGGTCGGGTGGCGCGATGAAGACCTGAACCGACTCGCGCATCGCGGCACGCACCTGGCGGGCCCCCTGAACCTCGATCTCGAGCACCACCGAGTGGCCGGCGTCGAGACGCTTACGCACCTCGGTGCGCAGCGTGCCATAGCGGTTTCCGCTGTAGGTGGCGAACTCGAGGAAGTCTTCGCGTTCGATCCGCCGATCGAACTCGGTCGGGGTCAGGAAGTGGTAGTCGCGCCCGTCGACCTCGCCCTCACGCGGTTCGCGCGTCGTCGCCGAGACCGAGAGCTCGAGACCCGGCACGCGCTCCAGCAGTCTGGAGATCAACGTCCCCTTGCCGACCCCGCTGGGCCCGGTGATGACGAAGACTTTGGCCATTGACGGCCGGAGATACTGACCGGCGACCCGGTCGGCTTCCTACCTGCGGAGTTGGGAAACCAGCTCTGCCCGTTGCCTCTCCGAGAGTCCGCCGATCGTCTTCGAGGGCGAGATCCGGCACTGATTGAGGATCCGGTTGGTCTTCACCCGACCGTACTTGGGGACGGCGAGCAACATGTCGAAGACCTTGGCGGTCATCACGTACTCGGGCGGATCGAGCAGCAGCGCGTGAATGCTCGCCTTGCCGGCCTTGAGGTCCTTCTTCAGCTTGGCGCGGGCGGTGCGGATGTCGTTTGCCCGCTTCAGCGCGTC